>JALWEA010000375.1 GCA_027039465.1 Calditrichia bacterium
CGGCGGTGTTTGGTTTTCTCCGGACATGGGGCAAAGTTGGGAGAGCAAAGACAACGGTTACAATGTAACGCAATATTACGACGCCGATCGTCATCCTACGACGAACGCCTTTATCGGCGGAACTCAAGACAATGGGACACACCGTTCGCCCGATGATCCGGATGCCACATCTTCCTGGTCTCGTGTTATCGGCGGCGACGGTTTTGACTGCGCCTGGAATAAATCGGATCCGTCTATTGTTTACGGCACGCTTTACAATACGCGCATCTACAAATCGACGGACGGCGGTTACAATTTTACTCAGGTTAATAACAATATGCCGCAAAGTGGGATTTTCCACACGCCTTTATTCATGGACCCTAAAAATTCGGACAAGTTGTTTACGGCCGGAGATGACAATAAATTATGGTGGACGGATGATGCCGCCACTAACTGGCACGATGTTACGGTCAGTTACAACGGTTATTCGCATATTAAAATTGCCGTTTCCAAAGCCAATTCAGATATCGTCTGGACGGGTAGTACGACTATTTACAATAATGTTTCCACCGACGGCGGTTTAACCTTCCAGCAAGTTACCCAACCCGATGGAAGCCCCCATGCCTACTTAACCGGTATTTCCACCCATCCGTCTAATAAAAACGAAGCCTTCATTACCATCGGTAGTTCCGGCTATGGCAAGATTTACCGCACTTATGATTTGGGGCAACACTGGACGGATATTACCAATAATCTTCCCGATATTCCGGTGCACACAGTTTTGGTGATGCCATTTGATACGACCGAGATTTGGATCGGTACGGATATCGGCTTGTTCATTTCGTATGATGACGGTGATTCCTGGGCTTACGCCGATAACGGCATTCCGGCGGTTTGCATTCGTCGTTTGAAAATCGTGAATCAGGAAATTGTTGCAGCCACGCATGGTCGCGGGATTTGGTCGGTGCATCGTGACGAATTGAATGCCTCGCCGCCATTGGCGCCAACCATGCATGATATTACCGTGCCTAATCCCAATACGGGCGTGTTAAAACTGTGGTTTACCGCCAATGACGATTACGATTCGGTACAGGTATTTGTGAACAATCAATTAACCGATCATTTGTTTAATATTCCTGCCGGTAAAGACACCTTCGGCCTCTACCAAACCAATCCGCCCGAAGATGTCTCGGCCTTTGTGGTCGGTTGGAAGTCGGGCGTCGACAGTGCCAGCGATACCAAAAGCAACACCATTTACGCGGCCGTAGATACTTTATTGGAAAACTTTGACGATTACGCTTCCACTTTTTTCGGTGACTTGCAAATCGAAGATGTGACCGGCTTTGACGATCCGGCCTTGCATTCGCCGCATCCTTATGCCGATAATACCACCTACATCGCCTACTTGGGCACGCCGATCAATATCCTAAACGGCTCTTATCTGGATTACAATGATATTGCTATTGTGGAACCCGGTGACGCCGGATCGGTCTATGGCGATGATAATTTTTGGGATTATGTAACCGTTGAAGGCTCGGACGACGGAGATAACTGGACGATTTTAATTGAGCCTTACGACTGCCGTTACGACCAGGCCTGGGAAACAGCGTACAATAACGGTACCGATGGCGATGAATCCATGTTTCGGGCACATGATATTCAGTTAACCAATTATTTCCCTGAGAACAGAAAAGTTTACATACGCTTTCGCTTGTATGCCGATGCGGCAACCCATTCCTGGGGCTGGGCCATTGACGATGTGCATGCCAGTAATTTGGTTTCGGGCCTGGAAACCAAAGCGATGCCCGTAAATCGCTTTGCCTTGTTGGGCAATTATCCCAATCCTTTTAATCCGACAACGACTATTTCGTTCACTTTAAAAGAACGTGCAGCCGTTACCTTGGAGATTTTCAACCTGCTCGGACAAAAAGTCAAAACGTTGTTTCAAGATCGCATGATGAACGCCGGACAAGTTCATAAAGCGGTTTGGGACGGTACCAACGATCAAAATAAACCAGTGGGCTCCGGGACTTATGTTTATCGTTTGCGCGCCAATAATCGGGTTGCCGTTAAAAAGATGCAGTTGGTACGTTAAACGAAAATTTATTTGATGAATAATTACACTATCCCGTCTGCGTATATGTCGCAGGCGGGATTTTTTTTATTCGATTTTACGGTATAAAATTATATTGTGCGCCAATCCTTAATTTAAATTGTAAATTCTTATTAGAATTTATAAATTGATGATAAAAAGACTTATTATGGCTAATTTGGACGGATAAAAATAATAGCACTTACATATACGTTACAGCCAATATAATGTGGTTTTTTAGACAAAACTTTTTCTAAAGAAGTATCCATGGATAAAAAAGCAAATATTTTAGTAATTGAAGATGATCCTGTAATTACCGAATTTCTGATAACAGGGCTCAGATACGAAGGATATCAAGTATCTGCCAGCAATATTGGAAAAGAAGGTCAGGAAATGATTCTACAAGATATTTTTGATTTGGTTATTTTAGATATTATGCTTCCGGATATTAGTGGTATTGATATTTGTCATAATGTCCGCAGTTTGGGTAACAACATTCCGATTCTCATGCTAACCGTAAAAAAAGATGTATCCGATCGAGTAAAAGGATTAAACAGCGGCGCAGACGATTATTTAACAAAGCCATTTAGTTTTGATGAACTCCTTGCACGAATTAGAGCGTTATTAAGGCGAAGCGGGCATATTTCAGAGAGGAAAATTCTTCAGTCAGGAAATATAAAACTAAATACAGAAACACACGAAGTCCATTTAGCTGAAAGACTAATTAATCTAACACCTACCGAATTTTCTTTACTGGAACTTTTTATGCGACATCCACACAAAGTATTTACAAGAGAAACTCTTCTTAATAGAGTACTCGGCTACAATTATGATGGGGGAACGAATATTATTGATGTTCATATCAGTCATTTGCGTAAAAAATTAGAGGACAGTAAAGCAAATTTAATTCGAACTATTCACAGCGTAGGCTATGCTTTTTATCCGGAAAAATTATGACAAACATTTTAAAAAATTATTCGCTTAGAACAAAGCTGGTTTTATTGTACACAATCCTATTAATATTTTCGGTTAGCCT
>JALWEA010000376.1 GCA_027039465.1 Calditrichia bacterium
AAATAAGTTCAAATAAAGGCGATAAAATTGTACTTATCGTGCTGATATTTATATTTTTGTTTATGACGATTAAATTATTAAATTTATTTTAAACGAGAAATTTCATTTGTTTTTTAACCAAAAGTCGGAATAATAATGAACGTTTTAATACCTCTTCCAAGGTACGGCTTTGACCCGACGGAAGCGGCCATTCCTTGGCAAATTTTAACCAGGCACAACCATCATGTCTTTTTTGGTACCCCCAACGGACAAAAGGCTCAAGCCGATCGCATAATATTAACCGGAGAGAAGCTGGGCATTTGGAAACCGCTTTTGCGGGCAGGTAAAGATGCCGTACAGGCTTCTCGTGAAATGGAAAACAGTCCATCCTTCAATGCGCCGTTGCCGTATTCACAAATTAAAGAAAGGGATTTTGACGTCTTATTTTTGCCCGGGGGTCATGACAAAGGTGTAAAGGAATATTTGGAATCAGAGATACTCCAACAATTAATCGTGAATTTCTTCAAAAACAAAAAGCCGGTAGCCGCTGTGTGCCATGGGCCATTATTAGTGGCAAGAAGCATTAATCCGGAAACGGGCAAATCCGTAATTTACAATTACAAAACCACGGCTTTGCTTAAATCACAGGAACGATTGGCTTATTTTTTAACGAAACTTTGGCTAAAAGATTATTATTTGACTTATCCGCAAACAACCGTTGAAGATGAAGTAAAAGCTTTTTTAGCCCATAAAAACAACTTCATTAAAGGGCCATTCCCAATGTTTAGAGATAATGCGAAACATTTACGAAGAGGCTTTGTTGTACATGACAAAAATTATCTTTCCGCGCGTTGGCCCGGAGATATTTACCGTTTGAGTTTTACACTTATTGAAAAAATAAAAAATCTTAATTGAACAGATAATTTAAACTACCAGTAGCGCAGAATTTACGTTTATGAAAAATCGTTTTAATAATTTAACATCCAAACAATGGCTGCCTTTTCAAAAATCGTGGTTTCGATTCGACAATTTAACCGACGTCTTGGTTGAAAACATTCTTTTCTTCACCCAAGTTCGCGAAGATGACGGCTATTTACCGAATATTGTTTTAGACTTCGATAAAAATTCGGTTAAAGAATTGCAGAACTATGCACTTCTTGACAAGCGTCGCTTACTGCCGTTTGAAAGATTCGGAGAATTTGATCGTATTGACTTTGCCGTGTTTAATCTCCTTCCGGATATCGAGCGTTTGACTTCTCCGGAGACGTTTAATGTTTTATTAGCAGAATTGTCGAAAAAAATTCGGGAAATCGGCAACAAACTGATTCACCGTAAGTTTGTGCTGATTCTGGCAAAGAATAAAACAATTAACGGGGTGTTCTACCCTTTTGCCTGGCAGATCGGTAAATACTTTCAATCCGTACTAAGTTTGAAAGATGAAAAAATAGGGATCGACTTAAGCCGCACTGAGGAAAGTGCTGCAAAAGAAAATTCAGGATTTAAAACCGGCGACAACGTCATTTATTCGCTTTATTTCCGCAAAGATGAAATGTCTTCAATGGAATTTGAGAAAGCAATTCCGCCCAAGATTCTCGAACGGCCACAGGACAAAACATCACTCAAATTCGACGAAATATTCCCCTCGCACCAAATCGTTAAGCCGCCTCCACGGAAAAAGAACGAAATTCTGCACCCGGCCAAATATCCGGAAGTTTTAATCGAATCGTTTATCAAACATTTTACCGTCCCGGGCGACAATGTGTTTGATCCCATGTCCGGTACGGGCAGCACACAGTTGGCCGCTTTAACATTAGGACGCAATGCTTACGGGACGGAACTCAGTCCCTTTTTTGCCGACATTGCCCGTCAGCGTTGCACGAAATATGTTTCCCAAACCAATCTTTTTAACCGGACGACGAATAAATTCCAAATAAAAATAAAAGACGCCAGAACGGTCACACCCGATGAGTTTCCGCCGATTCATTACATTGTCACTTCTCCGCCCTATTGGGATATGCTCAACATGAAAGGCGCGGAGAATCAGGCCAAACGGCGACAAAAAGGTTTGCAAACCAACTATTCGGATTCGGAAAAGGATTTGGGCAATATTGCCGACTATCGGGAATTTTTAGAAGAGTTGCGGGATATTTATTTTAAAATGTTTGATTTGTTGGTAGCCGGTGGTTATTTGACGATTATTGTGAAAAATATTAAAAAGAAAGGGCGGAATTTCCCGTTGGCCTGGGATTTGTCATTGGAGTTGTCACAAAAATACATTGTTTGCCAGGAAAGTTTTTGGTTTCAGGATGATTTGCGCATTGCACCTTACGGTTACGGAAATACGTGGGTTAGCAACACGTTTCATCATTACTGTCTCACATTTCAGAAACCGGCGGGAAAGCCCTGAAATGCGCCACTTGCAGATTTTCCCTGAGATGAGGAAATAAAGAGGCAAAAGAAGGCAACTCCTTGACGGGTACACTGCGATTCCGGATTCGGGTATGCAACGCACCGTTAACAAACATCCGATCTTCCGGCAGAGGTTGGAATCGGTTGAATTCATTTTCGGTGGCATAAGCGGTTATGATTAAGGCGGGAAAATTATTTATCTTAAAGTCAATGGTTTTCCGTTCATTGGACTTTTGCCATTCTTTCCAAAAAACTTCTTCGCGAAAAGGTGCTTTGGTTTGCGCTTTCCCACGATATTTGGAATGTGCCCGATGAAGCAGATCGAGTTGTGCTTTGCTTAATTCCAAATCAAAAAATCTCGGGAATGAATTTCCTCTCCGATCGCTTAATTTCATAAAGGTAAAAAGAAAGGCTACACCTTTACTTGCGGGAATTTGTTTTTCGTATCTCTTGGCCCATTGATCCCTACTGTTTCTGTCCGGCACAAGCGCAGGAAGATGCGTGTAAAAATCCGGCAGCAAATCCCCGGAATGAAATAGAAAATTGTTTTTGATGTCCCATTCCAAATCGTTTAGAATGAAATCTCTCCGATCGACCTGATAGAATGGTGTACGGCAAGGTGTGGTATCCAACGGAATGGCATTACGACGCGCAAAGAAGAAAAATAACTTTTCTGCAATTTTGCCTTTGGCGATGTTGATCAGGCGTGATTTCAATGAATTGAGCGCCATACGGTTAACGGTAAAGGCCAAAGAAAGAATGGCATAACGTAAACTTTCCTCCACAATCGAGCGATAGGCATCGTCAGGGATACCGTCAACTACGATGACTTCATCTTCGTTCAAAATAAGCCTTTTAATTTATTGATTATTCTTCCGGTACAGTCCACAAAAATTGTCCGGTCTTTAAATATTGTTTCAATTGATCCACACTGTGCCTGGCTTTGCGCACCACCGATTCGACCGTGTTAAACGCATTGTGCGGCGTAAAAATAACATTGGGCATGGCTTGCATGGAACGGATCATTTGAAAAAATGCATCTTTTTCATCCGCCTTTCCCGTACGGAAGCCGACGGCCAATTTGGTCTCGTTCTCGTAAACATCCAAGGCCAGACCGCCCAAATAATCTTCCCGCAATAGCCGATACAAATCGTTCAAAGGCGAAAGTTCGCCGCGGGCAACATTAATAAAAATAAAACCAGGTTTGGCTTTTTTAAGCAAGTCGTAATGAAAATATCCTTTATTCCGTTTGGTCAAATTCATGGCAGACACGACAATATCTGCTTTGGCCAAACCTTCTTCAATCGCAACGTAGTTAACGTCATCATATTTTTGCACAATATCCACACCGAAAACATTCATATCCAATCCGCGGCCGATGCGCACCACCTGATAGCCAATATTGCCCACGCCAACTACCAAAAGGGTTTTCCCCGAGCATTCCAAGCCGGTTAATCCGTCGCGGCTAAAGGTATTAAACTGTTCCGTTTGCCTGGGTAACTTGCGCAACAAAGACATCCACAACAGCATGGCTTGTTCGGCCACCGCCCTGTTGCAATACAGGGGCAAATAACCCAATTGACCAGAGAAGCCGGTCTTTTCCTTGTAATCCAAAAGGTGATTGTAACCCGTACTACGGGAAAGGATAGCTTGTAGAGTTTTACTCCAACTTTCCGGTATGGTCGACTGGGTACGCAGGCTAATTAACTTGGCGGGCGGTTGATCGTGTCCGGCTTCCTGAATGGTTTCGGGTGCAAATCCGGCATGAATGAAATCCGGAAGAAATTGCTGCAGCAAACGCCGCTCTTCGTCAAAAGCTTCGTAAAAAAAGACATCAAATTCCTGTTGAGAAGGCACAATACTTTTCCTTTCCGATGAATGACCAAAACCAATTTTACATCGAAAACAAATGCACTGCAACCGGCAAATTATTTTTGGAGCCGAATCAGATGTCTTTGATTATCTCAAGATATTTTTTGTAAGGAATGGCCGGTAAGCTTTCCGCCTGAACCGCACCCTTGGACATGGTGATCATTGCCACTTTAACGGCAGTGTTTTCATCCGGCGCTTCGTAAATATCCATGAAATCATATTGTCCCAACAGCGCGTAATGATCAATCCATTTTACTTCGGGACATTTCTCTTTAACCGCTTCAAACCATTCGCGGCCGATTTGCTCGTGGGTTTCGGCATCTTTCATAGCCGTGGGAGAAAGCTTGGTTAACAAAACGAATGTGGCCATAGCCGATCCTCCTTATTTTAAATATTTTTAATGAAACCTTTGAAAAATTAATTTACGATGTTTAACTCACCCCCTCATTCCCCCTTTCTTCTTCGAAGAGAGGGGGACGCAATCCATTGATCAACATGGACTTAGCTATGATTAATGGGGGAGTAGAAATCAGCACCGAATATTCAAAAATCGAGAAAATTCTGAAATCATAGATTCTTGGTCTCGAAATCTGATAATTTATCTCTATCATTTTTAATTTTTGTTTTTATTTTTTAACCCATCCCCTAACCCCTTCCCTGATACCTCAGGGAAGGGGAACAAAGGTGGCAAATGTTTTTTCTAAATTTCAAATATTTTTGTTTAGCCTTTCTTCAAAGGTTGCAATTTCAATCACTGCGCAACAATCCCGCCCGGATCAAGAATAAAAATAACGAATCACTAAAATATTAAGCTTGAATTTCTACCACTTTGGGTTTAACCAGGCGTTCAAAATCCTGATAATTAAGTTTGATCAGTTCCCGATGACTTCCGGCATTAAATACAATTTCATCATTTTGGGCCAAATCTTTACAGACGTATACCGGCATATCATACAAGTTACCGAACGGCGGCATGGCACCGATTTCGCTTCCGGGAAAGGCATACTTGAATTCTTCTTCGCCGGCCAATTCAACGGTTTTGGCATCCATTTGTTCTTTGCATTTTTCAAAATCGATTTTCAGATGAGCCGGCATTACACACATGGCCATTTCACCGTCCAACTTAAGGATAACGGTTTTTGCCAATTGTTTGCCGGGAATGTGTGCAGAGGCAGCAATTTCCTGCGCGGTGTAAGCAGGCGAATGAACGATGAGCAGATATTTAATGTTATTCTCATCCAAATAATTGCGTAATTTTTGTAGCGGCATACCCCACCCCCTTTATTTTGGAATTCTAATTTTTTAACGCATTAACGGCTTAGATGTTTGATAAAAGATTAAATTCGACATTAAACCATCTCCAAATTTAGCGATTGGTGCTTGTTTCAGCAGATTCTCTGACTGATAGCTATCAGTCAGAGAACAATCGGTTTGGGACTGATAGCTATCAGTCCCAAAAACAAAATTTGCAGTTATTTTAAATCCATAAAAACAGAAAAATTGAAATATGCATCCATACCCGCAAGCCACAAACAGGATAAATCGTCAGAGGGATTGAATTTGCGTCACCTAATCCAAGCTATGCTATTTTACATCGGATTCCGTACGAAATCAAGAAAAACCAGAATTTTTTACCGTTGCCGTTTTCTCACACTTCCCCACCTTGTCCCGAAGAAAATTCGTTCGTAATAAATTTGTCCTGATTCGCGTTTCCGTTTCTTTTTTATTTTGTCTTTAAGAGTAAAATTTTTAATTTATATGATTAATGAAAACGATCTAATCCAAAGGGAAAAAACATGGCTGAAGAAAACAACAAAAAACCAACGAATTTTATTAAAGCGATCATTGATGAGGATTTAAAATCCGGACGTTTCAAAAAAGTACACACGCGCTTTCCTCCGGAACCCAACGGCTATTTACATATCGGACACGCCAAATCCATTTGTTTGAATTTCGGTTTGGCCGAAGAATACCACGGATTGTGTAATTTACGTTTTGACGATACCAATCCTTTAAAAGAAGATCAGGAATATATCGATTCTATCATCGAAGATGTGCGTTGGCTCGGTTTTGACTGGGGCGATCGCTTATTCTTTGCTTCCGACTACTTTGAAAAAATGTACGAATATGCCGTGCAATTGATCAAAAAAGGAAAAGCTTATGTTGACGATCTCTCGGCGGAACAAATTCGGGAATACAGAGGCACCTTGACCAAACCTGGCATCGAAAGTCCCTATCGCAACCGTAGTGTGGAAGAAAATCTGGATTTATTCGAACGTATGCGCAAAGGCGAATTCGGTGACGGTGAAAAAGTGTTGCGTGCCAAAATCGACATGCAGTCCGGCAACCTGAACATGCGTGATCCGGTCATGTACCGCATCATTCATGCCAGCCACCCGCGTACCGGCAACAAGTGGTGCATTTATCCCATGTACGACTGGGCGCACGGTTTGGAAGATTCGATTGAAGAAATTTCCCATTCCATTTGTACGCTTGAATTCGAAGATCATCGGCCTTTGTACGATTGGTTCCTGGATGAATTAGGCGTATTTCATCCTCGCCAGGTAGAGTTTGCCCGTTTGAATTTAAATTACACCGTAATGAGCAAACGCAAATTATTGAAACTGGTGCAAGAAGGTTACGTTTCGGGATGGGATGATCCGCGCATGCCCACCATTGCCGGATTGCGTCGCCGCGGTTATACCCCAGAAGCCATTCGCGATTTTGCCGATCGCATCGGGGTGGCCAAATCAAATAGCGTCGTTGACATTGCCTTACTTGAACACTGCGTACGTGACGATTTGAATAAACGGGCCGAACGCCGCATGGTTGTTCTTAATCCGTTAAAAGTCATCATTGATAACTACCCGGACGATTTAATTGAAGAGCTGGATGCGGAGAATAATCCGGAGAATCCCGAAGCCGGTAAACGAAAAATTCCTTTTTCAAAAACAATTTATGTTGAACGTGAAGACTTTCGGGAAGAAGCGCCGCGCAAATGGTTTCGTTTGGCGCCGGGCAAAGAGGTACGCCTAAAACATGCTTATTACATCACCTGTAATGAGATCATCAAAAACGATCGGGGCGAGGTTGTGGAATTGCACTGCAGTTACGATCCGAATTCACGCGGCGGTTGGACACAGGACGGCCGTAAAGTAAAAGGAACTCTGCATTGGGTATCGGCACAGCATGCCATTCCCGTGGAAGTGCGTTTGTATGAACATTTGTTTAGCAAAGAAGACCCGGAAGATGTTGAAGAAGGACAGGATTTTACGGCAAATCTGAATCCGAATTCGTTGAAGATCATTAAGAACGCCTTGGCCGAACCCGATCTGAAAAACGCCAAACCGGGCGACCGTTTTCAGTTTTTACGTCAAGGTTATTTCTGCGCGGATTTAAAGGATCATTCCGCAGAGCACCCTGTTTTTAATCGAACCGTTACTTTGCGAGATAGCTGGGCAAAAATCGAAAAAAAATTGAAACAATAATTCGCTTGCCCGGTCAATTTTTGATCGGGCATTTTTTACTTTCCCAATTTCAGGTTTAAAGCAATCGCCGGGAAAGAATGCGCAAATATCCCGGAAAAGCAAGGGGAATCGGGCTTGCGAAATTTAAATTGCACCTTCATTCGCTCGGTTTCAATAATGTGATCACCATTAGCAATGTCAAAGGCATAACCGGCTGCATTTAAAAAGAGTCCCGTAATAAACAGATAAAAATTGGCATCCCAATTTTCAAAGGAAGATAAGCTCAGCTTTTTGGTAGCTTGCCATTCACGCACAATTCCGGTTAAACTGAGCATCATTCCAACGGAGCGTACCCCGGCTACCGCATAACCTAATTTTTTATGTCCCGCATAAAAATGAACATAACCGGGCACGAAACCGGCAATCATGATGCGCTGCCATGTTAAACGACGGCTTAACATTTCAAACTCATTATATGTCATACTATCGGGCAATGCAGGGATCGTGCCGGAACGTGATTTTTCAAAGTGAAAATCCTGAGCAGATAACGGCATGACTAGTGCCCACAATAAAAATCCGCATATAAACCTTTTCATTGATTTGTTTCCTATCTTTCAGTTAAAAATCAAACAGTTTCTACCGGCCGAAATTTTTATTTTCGAATCAAACAATTTAATCTTAAATTAAAATTAGTATCTGACATTCACCATCAAGATACTTAAGAGCAAATCAATTACAATAATAAACGGATTTTAAAAGGCTTCCTATTAGGAAGTTTTTGAACAAGGAATTTTCACATAATAGGAAAACTATATTTAAAAAGAAGAAATAATTTAAATCTTAAACCGGTTTATTCATTTTAATTGTTCAACAAAAAATGAAAGGGGACACATGCGTTTCACATTAACTTCGATCATCATTTTGCTTTTATTCACCTTGAGTTTTTCTCAGAAAGCCAAAAAAGAAGCGCCAAAGTATGGTTGGCAAAAAGAATTAGTAGGAAACTTGAACTTTACACAAAACACGTTTGACAACTGGAAACAAGGCGGTGAAAATTCCTGGGCCTGGCAATTAAATATCAACGGGAAATGGGTAAACGATCAAAAAGATTACAACTGGGAAAACACCCTTAAAATCAATTATGGCAAAACCAAAGTCGGCGATGCATCTTCTAAAAAATCCACGGACGAATTGAATGTAAGCAGTGTTTTTACTTACAAAATGGGAATTTATGTTAACCCGTTCGTCTCGGTTACCGGATTAACCCAATTTACCAAAGGCTACAAATACGAAGCCGACACATCGTATGCCATTTCCGAATTTTTGGATCCGGGCTATTTTATGCAAACGGTGGGCATCGGCTACGCGCCGAACAACCATATTAAAACACGTTTGGGCGCCGCTTTTAAAGAAACCATGGCCAAAAAATATGCCGCCCTGTACAGCCAGGGAAAGAAACTGCGCGTTGAATACGGTGCCAATTCCGTTACGGAACTGAACTTTAAATTAGCGCAAAACATTCTTTACACGGGTAAAATCGAACTGTTTTCGAATTTAAAAGCTTTCAATCAAATTGATGTAAATTGGGATAACCTTCTGGCTTCGAAAATCACCAAATACATTTCCGTAAATTTTAATGTTAAACTATTTTACGATCGTGATGTGAGCCCCAAACGCCAGTTGCAGGAAGTATTGGCCGTTGGCTTAACCTACAATTTCTTTTAATGAAAAATAGTTAGACAATTTTTGACCGTATCGGTATTTCCCGGTACGGTTTTTTTATTTGAAAAATTCCACCGACCGGGTATTCGGGAAATCACATTACGATTAAAGCGCTACGATTTGATATGAGGAACTTGGAACTGGGAATTGGGAATTGGTCCTAACTTCCGGGTTTAGGCACAGAATTAATGGCCAATGCTTAACGCATATAAAAATAACGGAAAACGATTTCCCTATTCAGCTCTCCCCCCTAACTCTTCCTCATTCATTAATTCCACTGCTTTTCCTTATAATATTTTGAAAATAAAATTTTTATTTGTAAAATTAGTAAGACTTAAAAGGCCACTAATTAAGAAGCAACGGGAGGGATTT
>JALWEA010000377.1 GCA_027039465.1 Calditrichia bacterium
ATTAAAACATTTTTCACTAGTTATTTTATTTTTACTCTCCACCAATCTTTTTGCGCAAAAGTACATTATCATCGGTTGGAACGATTTGGGCATGCATTGCAGCAATAAAGATTTTTCCACATTAGCCATTTTACCGCCATACAATAATATTTACGCGCAAGTGATCAAAGTCGGAGACGAAAACCACAATCCTGAAATCGTAACTCAAAATATCAGGGTAACTTATGAGATTCCAGGTAATACTTATTCGGTCGGTAAAACCAATTTTTGGGATTATGAAGACCAATTGTTCGGCGTAAATTTAGATCCGAACGTTGGTTTGGAAGGCAACGGCCTTAGTGGCGATATGACCGCAACGGATAATTATTTTTCGGTTAAAGGCGTACCTTTAACACCTTACACGGATGATGATTTGCAACACGAGGATCCTTTTCAATTGGGATTGTTGCAGGCATTCGATGCAAATAACCAACTCCTTGCCAGTACGCAACCCGTTGTTCCGGTTTCCAATGAAATCAATTGTGTCAGCTCCGGTTGCCATTCCAGCGAGCAACAGATTTTAAATGAACACGAACGCGAAGGCGGATTTGATCCCAATAACACTCCGATTTTATGCTCGGATTGTCATGCGGATAATGCTCTTAATAAGCCCGGTAAACCCGATGTACCTTCGCTATCGGAAGTTATTCACAAAGAACATGCAGAAAAAACCAACGATTGCTACAAATGTCATCCAGGACCTACGACCCAATGTTTACGTGGCGTAATGAAAACCGAGCACAATTTTGTTTGTCAGGATTGCCATGGTGATGTTCGCCATGTTGCCGAAACCATCAAAAACGGGCGGGAGCCTTGGTTAGACGAACCGTCCTGCGGAGCTTCCGGTTGCCACGGGTCAACTTATGCGGAAGAATCGGGTAAGTTGTTTCGCGAGTCAAAAGGCCATGGTGGTTTGTATTGCAGCGCCTGCCACGGTGAACCGCACGCCATTGTTCCCAGCGGAAACGATCGGGACAATGTGCAAAATATCAGTTTACAAGGCGAGGCCGGTACTTTAAGCCAATGCTCCGTTTGCCACGGAACGGATCCAAAAGGTCCAGGGCCTCACGGCATCGTTTCTACAATTGTGGAAAATACCAACAAACTTGTACCCTCGGAAACAGCCTTGTTACAAAATTTCCCCAATCCGTTCAATCCGGAAACCACTATTCCCTTTAACATTAAAAGTGAAGGCTGGGTGCATCTGGATGTTTACAATCAGCAAGGGAAAAAGGTTTTTACAGTACTTAACAAATATTTTCAACCCGGAACTTTTAAAGTCAAATTTGACGGCAGCTTTTTGGCCTCCGGTGTCTATTTCTATCGTTTAAGCACGAAAAATTTCACCCAAACACGAAAAATGTTTTTGATCCGTTAATTTATCCCCTAAATTCGCGCCATCGGGAATTTATCATTTTTTCCGGTGGCGCTTTTTTAAAACATCCGTTACTTTTTCCAGGCTCAAATCCCGCGCCCGCAACAGAACCAATAAATGGTACAGCAAATCAGCGGATTCCTCCAGCAGACGTTCATCGCTGCCCGCAACGCCGTCAATCACCACTTCCGTTGCTTCTTCCCCCACTTTCTGGGCGATCTTCTTAATCCCTTTGTTAAACAAATGCGCCGTATACGATTTTTCCGTCGGATGAGCTTTCCTCTCTTCGATAATCGATTCCAATTCTTGCAAAAAATAAAGGGAAGATCGGTTTTCCTCAGCAAAACAGGTGTCGGTTCCCAAATGGCAGACCGGCCCGCTGGGAATGGCTTTAACCAAAAGGGTATCCTGATCGCAATCAACCAAAATATCCACCAATTTCAAATAATTGCCGGAAGTTTCGCCTTTGGTCCACAAAGTTTGCCGTGAGCGGCTGAAAAAGGTAACCAAACCCGTTTCTTTGGTTTTTTGCAAAGCTTCTTCGTTCATATAACCCAGCATGAGCACCGTTTTGGTGTCGGCGTCCTGCACAATGGCCGGAATGAGTCCGTTATTCTTTTTAAAATCCAATTTCATAAGCGTACCGTAATGTTTTGAGATTTAAGATATTGTTTTAATTTGGGAATGGGTATTTCGCCAAAATGAAAAACACTGGCTGCCAGCGCTGCATCGGCTTTCCCTTTGGTAAAAACATCCGTGAAATGTTCCGGCTTTCCTGCGCCGCCGGAGGCTATTACCGGTACGGAGACCGTTTCCGAGACTCTGCGCGTCAATTCGATGGCAAAACCGTTTTTGGTACCGTCGTGATCCATGGAAGTCAAAAGAATTTCGCCCGCGCCGCGCCGCACCGCTTCATCGACCCATTGCAGCACGTCCCGTTCGGTTGGTGTCCTTCCGCCATCCACAAAAACGATCCAACGATCTCCGACCCGTTTGGCATCAACAGCCAAAACCACGCATTGGCTACCGAAATTTTTGGCCAATTTTTCAATCAAATCCGGATGACGAACGGCCGCTGAATTAATCGATACTTTATCCGCACCAGCTTCCAATAGTTTACCCACATCGGATTCCGTTTTAATGCCGCCTCCTACGGTAAAAGGGATGTTCAAATTGCGCGCCACTTCCCTGACCAAATCCACAAAGGCCGCGCGTCCTTCCACCGTAGCGGTAATATCCAAATAAACCAGCTCGTCGGCGCCTTGTTCCGCGTAAGCCTTCCCTAAGGCCACCGGATCACCGGCTTGTCGCAACTGCACAAAATTAACGCCTTTAACCGTTTGCCCGTCCTTCACATCCAGACAGGGAATAATGCGTTTGGTAATCATGGTATTCCTTTGTTTCGTTATGGGTTGAGGGTTAGGAGTCAAAATTAAGAGTTAAGAGTTAAGGGATAAAAGGGACAGTGTATTTTCATATTCTAATAATCTTTATTACATTTCGTTTAGCGTAATAATTTGCAAACAATGGACACACTTAACTCTTATACCCTTAACCTCCGGGTAGAGCGGTTTGTTACCGCCCCGCTCCCCCACAGACCCGGACGAGCGGATTTCCCGCATCCGGTTCCTGCTAATTCGGATTCGCTGAAAGATAACTATGGTATATCTTCGGTCTTTTTAGTG
>JALWEA010000378.1 GCA_027039465.1 Calditrichia bacterium
TGATGGAAAAAATTCGCACACGCATTATTGGTGGTCGCGGTTTTCTAATCATTGTAATCGCCGAAGGGGCCAAACCCGTGGGCGGTGACGTGGTAGCCGAACAAACCGGAGAAGTGGGCTATCTGAATAAACATTTGGGCGGTGCCGGTTTACGTTTGAAGCAGGAATTGGAAGAGGCGGGTTGTGAAGAAGATATTCGCGTCACGATTTTAGGACATTTGCAGCGCGGCGGTTCTCCGGTAGCTTACGACCGCATTCTTGCTTCGCAATTCGGCGTGAAGGCGTTTGAGATGGTTTTGAATCAGGAATACGGGAAAATGGTGTCCTACAAGCACCCCAAAATTGTGTCCATTCCCATCAAAGAGGCCATTGCCGCTTACAACCATGTAAAACCGGACGATCAATTGCTGCATACGGCACGAGGGCTGGGGATTAGTTTCGGGGATTAAACCAACTTTGTAAATAAATTATC
This sequence comes from Calditrichia bacterium, assembly GCA_027039465.1. Lineage (GTDB taxonomy): Bacteria > Calditrichota > Calditrichia > Calditrichales > Calditrichaceae > Caldithrix. The sequence goes on from JALWEA010000378.1 coordinate 473, forward strand.
TGACTGATTGCTATCAGTCAGATACCACTGGTTTTGGGACTGATAGCTATCAGTCCCAAAATTTTATGGGGCAACTTATCCTTCCCAAGCCGTTACAAGCCCAGCCAATACCCCAAAACAACCAACACCAAAAACGTCAACCCGAAATAGACTTCCTGAAACCCTAATTTGCGTACCGTTGTTTTGCCCGCTTTGGATGAAACACCCCAAAATGCGCGCGCCGTCAAAATCAACACGGCTACCACACCCAAAAACGGAATCCAGTGCCGATACCAAAGAAAAAGAATTAAAATAAAATCCAAAGCGTGCAAAGCATTATTGACAAAAACAGATTGCAATCTGTTTTTAAGCTTCAATAAACGATAATGAACATAAACGGTGGTCATCAAACTACGGGAGTAAAGCAACGCCAAAAAGCTGAAGCCCTTTACCCAACCCATGCCGCCTGACACAACAACCGACAATGCAATCAATCCCATAGCAATAGAAGCCATAAGTTCCGTCAATAATTCGCGATCCAAATTGGCCACTTCCAATAGCAAATAAAATACCATCAGTCCAAGAGCTAAAAGTAACGGAAGGTAAACCGGATAAGAAGTACGACTGACAAACCAAGCCAAAAACAATACAGCCGGTAAGCTAAAACTCAAAAAGTAGAGCAAAGCGGTTTTATTCTTAAAGCGGGAGGCCAAAACCGTTTTGGCGGAAGGATGGGCAAAAAAGGCAAAGGCCGATCCTAAAAACAAAAGCAATCCGTTCCAGGACGGAGCAATGAGCAGAGCCAATGTTAACGGTTCGAAAGTCAAAGCCCATGAACCGTGTTCCCTTGGGAAGACAAGCGTCTTTTTATTTTTATCCATTTTTTATTCCTAACATCATTGATTAAAACAGGCGCAAAGTTAAAGATAGCTGACGAATCAATCAAGAAAAAGAAAGACCGCTGGCAAAAGGGAACGCACAAGTTTCGGTTTGGTGCAAAAATCTTGACAGCAACCTAATTAAATTCTAAATTAGTTTTTTGAAAAGCGGGAGTAATTCAACGGTAGAATGTCAGCTTCCCAAGCTGGACGTCGCGGGTTCGAGTCCCGTCTCCCGCTCTTTTTTATGCCCGTTTCGGGCATTTATTTTTTAAAGAACGTTTAAAATAATTCCGTATCATCATTTTCAAGATTGTCTTCGTTTAAAGGAAAACTTTTTGAGTTATTACTTTCAAAAAAATCGCTTCCGCGCCCATCTTCGGTACTTCGTTGTTTCTCTTGTAATTCTCTTATTCTTGTTTCATTGCACCAATCCGAAGCGCAAACCGTCTCCCTTAACACAATCCCCGGCTTTTCAATGGTTTTTAAAAGGACGATCTTTCTTAAAACAAAAAGATTTCATTCAGGCTGAAATCGCCTTTAGCAAAGCATTGGATTTTCAGCACAACTTTGCTCCGGCCCTTGACGGTTTGGCCGAAGTGTATTTGGCGCAAAATCACATCGGAATGGCCGAACAATACGTACAAATGGCTTTGCACGGAAAACCGTTTTATTTGCCCACCCGCTTAACGGAAATTCGTTTGCTAATCCGTAGCGGAGAATTCGAATTGGCCAAAGAAAAATTGAAAAGTTTGCGCGCCATTGTACGGAAAAAACATCTCAAACTTTTGAGAGAACCGGTTTTGTATTATTCCGCCGTAGTGGCCTTAAAACAAAACCGGCTGCAGGAAGCCAACCTAGATTTAAAAACTTTGCTAAAAATCAATCCGCAGCACCGGCAAGCGCTTGCTTTGGCTGAAACATTACGCCAACGTCGGATCTTTTTAAAACAATTTCCCTTGGAAATCCGAAAATTCGTATTAAAATCCGTGATCACACGCATGGAATTAGCCGAGCTGCTCTGTTTTTATTTCGATCGAGTTCAATTCAAATACCCGTTACCCGCTATAATTTCACACCTGTACCCAAACATACCCTTTCGAAAGCTAAAAGACATTGCACCCCGTTCTACTGAAGCCGCTTGGATTGAAGAAGCCCTAAACCGACAATTGCTCTGGTGCTATCCCGATAGTAACTTCCGGCCCAAAGATAACATAACACGAGGTGAATTTGCTTTGGTTTTGCAACGCATTTATTTGCGAACGCATCCATCTCCCTCATTTTCAAACTGTAATCGGCAAATTCGGGATGTCTCCAAAGAAGATTTTATTTTTCCGGCGGTATGTCTTTCTTTACGGAATCAATGGTTAGAATTGAAAGACGGATCATTCTTTCCGCATAACAAAATCAAAGGCGTGCAGGCCGTTCAGGCCTTGCAAAGATTAAAAAGTGATGTGGTCAGTCATTGAAATTACTTGGAAATTAGGAACCAGGAACTTTTAATTGGCAATCGGTTTAATGGTTGAATTGTTAAATTGGTGATTAGGAAGAGGGTTAAGATTTAAGAGTTGAATTGTTGAATGTGGAAAATCGTTATTCGTATATCCGTTATTCGTTATTCGGGAATTATTGTTTGTGCAAGCGGTGGTGTGCGTCCGTTAATTGATGTTATTCCTAGTCCTGTCATTGCGAGGAACTGAACCATGGCTGTCGCCACGGATTATTAAGATAGTGACATGGTTATCCTTGAACCCCACCCCCATCCCC
>JALWEA010000379.1 GCA_027039465.1 Calditrichia bacterium
CTTATGTAAGCTTTTATTTAATGCAACCTGAACAGAGCGAGATCCCGAAAATTTGATGAATTCTTTGAATTTTTTTCGAAAATATTGTTCGAAAGCCCTTGCTAATCGTTCGGTTTCTTTACTACGTACCGGTAAATTATCAAAATCTTCGCCAATCATATCCCAAAAAGCCGGTTTAATCTGAAATCGTCCTTCCTTCCATTCCAGCAGTTCGTCAAGGGCTTCGTCTTCTTCCAAATCTTTGTAACTCAATTTTTGTAATTGGCCTTTCTCAAACTCGAACACCGCTTCATCGTTCTCTTTTTGTAAAATAATTTTGCCGGTCAAAGCATTCTGCTCGGCAAAATTTAAAATACGGATTAAACCGAAGTCTTCAAGGCGCCCGGTAGGTTGAATTTTTTTCAGGAACTGCAATTCGGTTTGTTCGAGGGTTTTATTGGTTTTCATTAAACGATGGCTGAGCATGTGCGTAAGGGAAAGGGTGATTTGCGGATTACTCATGATCAGCGTGTCAAAATCACTTTTCAACAGCCGCCAAAGCGTTACGTCTTCTTCTGCAACAACCGTGGCGGATCGAGGTTCGCCGGTAATCAGCGCCATTTCACCGAAATAATCTCCCACTTCGAGGCGTGCTAAAATAACGGGCTGTTTAATCTCTTCAATCTGCGTTTCCACACGCACCGAACCGGATTTGATAATGTAAAGACAATCGCCCAAATCTCCTTCTCGGATAATCACATCATCTTTTTTAAATTGGACGGAGGTTAACTTTTCACTTAATAAATCCAACTCCTGCTCGGAAAGCGAGGCAAACAAAGGGACTTTTTTTAATTCACGAATTATTTCATTCATTGCTATTAAAATGCTCTATTAATTGCACAATTTCACTAACTTCATGACTTTTGGTAAATTTCACACGATCATAGGCGTCAAAGGATTTCAAAACATCATCTTTTAAATGCGGTTCACCCAAAAATACCAAGGGAATATCTTTAACCTGTCTGACTTCCTGCACCAATTTCAAACCATCGCCATCCGGAAGCTTAATATCGGAAACAATCAAATCAACATTACTGTCTTTTAACAAGGATAGACCGTCCGCCATGTTCTTGGCTTTGGCAACGGAATATCCCAAACTTTTTAATGCCCGCTCGATGATTTTTTGTACGACCAATGAGTTGCTCAAAATCAGAACGGAACGTACCTTTATCTCGGCCGAAGTTTCGTCCTTCGTTTCTTTTTCTTCCTTTAAACCGTCGATCTTTAAAGGACGCAGATCTATGGCAAAATCCCCTTCCGTCCAATTTAACATGGTATCCAGCGCTTTATCTTCCGATAAATCACCGAGATTTACTTTTTGCAGTTGTCCCGCTTTAAATTCAAGTGCACCTTTTTGTCCGTCATGCTCAAGCTTTACCGTTCCGGTTATCGAATTGGATTCACAAAATCGAATCAGATCAACCAGCGGCACATCCTTCAGGTTGCCGCGAGGGCCGTGTTGCGTTGTCTCGATTTTGGAAACGGACGGCAATTTGGAAGCCTTGGCCAAGGTATCACGCAAGCGCTGGCTCATAATCTTACCGATGCTGATTGAGATCGACGGGAATTTTTCCAAAATGACATCAAAATCGTTTTTATGCAATGAAAACATTTCGGATTCTTCCGTTGTGATCACGGAAGCGGATCTCGGCTCACCGGTCATCAGGGACATCTCGCCGAAATAGTCACCGCTACCCAAAGTGGCAACCACCTGCTCCTGGCCGTCTTCGGTGTAAATACAAATTTTGACCTGCCCGGAAATAATAATGTACATTTCATCTCCGGGATCGCCAATTTTACAAACCGTTTCATTCGCATCGAAGGTTTTGAATTTTAAGCGCTGGATGATAAAATCAATACTTTCTTTACCAAGGGTATGGAAAAGAGGCACTTGCTTTAAAATTTTACTTAATTGGATCATCAGAAATTTCTCCCGGCCGGTTTAAAGGTAATGTCGTAAATAAAAATAAAGATACAGTACGATTATAAAAACCGCAATGGTCCACCACAATGGCTTCACTTTACGTCTAGGCAACAATCGCCCGAATTCAATGCGTTTTTTGTTTTTTTCAGGATGCAGACGTTCTTCGATATTGAATTCACGATGCTTTTTAAATCCCCAGAAGCCCATGGCTGTCAACATTCTATTTTTATTGTTAATACACTACTAAAAACTTACTTAAAAGGGAGATGACAGTCAAAAAAAAATGGGCTGCTTTACACAACCCATTTTTACAGATTTTTCAAGATAACGGCACAAGGCCTTTATCCGAAGAACCGTTCATTCTTGCCAGCTTCAACCTTATTCGACCTTTGCACGTTTGGCGTCCCAATACATGTAACCCAACAAAATAACAAACATGATAAAGCCCAAAATTTCCGCACCGGAAGATTCGGCCCAATGTTCGGTACCGATGCCAACCATTAAATTCCAACTGGAATTGTGCGTAATGCTCTGACCAAGATAAACCAGAGCAGCAGCCACAACGCCCATTAAAGCGCCGCCGGCAATAAATCCCGAAGCTATTAAAGTACCGCGATCTTTACGTGCCTGCACAACTTTCGGATCCTTGGAACTTTTACCAACCAAATGCGCAATAATTCCGCCGAATAAAATCGGAGTGTTTAAATGCAAGGGCAAATACATACCAAGGGCAAAAGCCAAAGGCGAAATACCCAAAAATTCAAGAATCAATGCCATAAACACACCCGCCAAATACATTAACCAGGGCGCCGGTTGCCCGGTCATCAAAGGTTGTAAAACGGCCGCCATAGCCGAGGCCTGCGGAGCTTCCAAAGCGTTGGGATGTGCGGGTGTCGCAGGACCAAAACCGTAGGTTTGATGCAAAAGAAAAATTACCGCACCGACCGAAGCGGCCGCCAGGGTTGTTCCTAAAAACTTAAACCGTTCCTGTGTGCGCGGCGTTGTTCCCAACCAGTAACCGATTTTTAAGTCCGTAATAAAACCGCCTGCCATGGAAAGCGCGGTACAAACCACACCACCAATGATCAAAGCGGCCAACATACCGTCATCTCCTTTTAAACCGATG
>JALWEA010000380.1 GCA_027039465.1 Calditrichia bacterium
GAAGTACACCTTTCCATTATTTTAGGTTTTGTCAGCACCATTGTGTTTTACTTTTTGGAATCGCGCGGCGCATTAAAAGGGCTCGAACCGCAATTCATTGCCCAAACGGGTTTGGGCTACATTTTGTGGGGATTTGCCTTTGCGGTTGCGGGATTCGGTACGGGGAAGATGGCGAAGGTTAAGAGTCGAAGGGGAAATGGTTAAGAGGAAAGCGTTATTCGTGTATTCGTTAATCGGATGAGGGTTGAATAGTTAAATTGTTGATTGGTTAAATGGGGGAAATCGTTATTCGAAAAGCATTGTCATTGCGAACGAGGAACGAGTGAAGCAATCCCTAACATTATTTAACCCATTCTCTCAGCAATATGACGTTGCTGATTTGGATGGGATCGCCACGTCGCTCGCTGCGCTCGCTCCTCGCGATGACATTTACATTTACAAGGGATTGCTTCGGCCGCAAGCTCCCTACTATTGACATGTAGTGGCCTGTCATTCTGAGTTCCGCTTCAGCGGAACGAAGAATCTTCATTTCGTTGCCGCTTTGAAGGAGATCGCTTCACTCTCCCGCTTGCAGGCTCGTTTGCAATGACAGGACTGGGAATCACGTCAATTAACGGGAGCACACTACCGCCTGCACAAACAATGATTCCCGAATAACGAATAACGGATATACGAATAACGATTTTCCTCATTCCACCATCCAACAATTCAACAGATTCCCAGTTCCCAGTTCCTAATTTTCAATCTTGACAATTTTTTGACATCTTTTTTACATCCTCATGACAACGCCTACCGCCCTTGTTTGCATTTTTTAGCCGAACAAACAAGGGAGATCAAATCATGCAGGCCGTTTCACTTTTTAGTCCGTCATTTGCCAGGCATTACCTGACAACCATGCGTCCGTATTTAATGTTCGTTTCAGGCATTACCGGTCTCACCGGATTAGCGTTTGCTCCTGCCTTGCCCTTTCTTAAAACTGCGGTTTTGTTTGTCGTCTTCTTTCTTTCTTACGGATTCGGTCAGGCATTAACCGATTGCTTTCAGATCGATACCGACAGTTTGTCTTCGCCCTACCGCCCGCTCACGCAAGGCCTCATTCGCAAACAGGATGTTTTGTTGGTGAGTTTGCTCGGCTTGGGCTTAAGCGGTGTGATTTTAACTTGGGCCGCGCCGATCAACCTGCCTTTGGCCCTGTTAGCCGTTTTCGGTTTGGCAACTTACACATACTTTAAAAGGCGCTGGTGGGCCGGCCCGTTTTACAATGCCTGGATTGTCCTTTTGCTGGCCGTTATTGCCTGCACCGCGGGCACGGGACATTGGCCGCAGGAATGGCTCGGTTCAACAAATGGCATTTTAACCGGCCTGATGGTCTTTTTCGGTTACGCCAATTTTGTTTTGGTCGGTTATTTCAAAGATGTCTCCGCCGATCGGCAAACCGGTTACCGCACCTTGCCCGTGGTATTCGGCTTCAAAGTTTCCGCTGTGGTCAGCGACGGTTTTGCCCTTATTGTTCTAATCGCCTTCATTTTGTTTGTCCGATTCAATATCCGCGCTTTTCAGTTGCCTGCTTTGCTTTTTGGCCTAACCGGCATCATTCTTTTGATTTACACCCAAATCATGGCCCATCGGGTACATTCCGAAGATCAGGCCTACAAAGCGGTAGCTCCGGTGGTTCATACTTATCTATTGATCCTCGGTTCGGTCATTTTGACCATGAAGCCGCAGTGGGCAATTTTTTTGATCGTCTTTTATGTGGGGTTTGTATTGGTTATGAAAGCCCGACCGGAAAGAAATCAAATTTGAAGGAGATTGCCAAATGGTCATTTTAATCAATCCCAAATCAGCGGCCGGCAGCGCACAACGCAAATGGAAACGCATTGAACAATCGATTCGCCGCCAATTACCGCAGGCCGAGGTCTTTGTCATCAACGGTAAAATGTCTCCGGTCGAATTTCTAATCAAAAAAATCAAGCAAGGGCATCACGAGTTCATCGCCGCCGGTGGCGACGGTACGGTGAACTGGCTGTTGCAAACGTTAATGGATCGTTTGGATGAAGGCGCAACTTCCGAACTCAAGATCGGGGCGATCGGTTTGGGCTCCAGCAATGATTTCCAAAAACCCTTTGATCGTCGGCGCATGTTGCAATCGGTTCCCTTTAAAATCGATTTTAATTCCGCTGACTTTCAGGACGTCGGGGTGCTCACCTTCGAAGATGCCAACGGCAACCGTCACAGGCGCTTTTGGATCAACAACGCCAGTGTGGGCATTACTGCCGAAGCCAATGCCTATTTTAATTCTTCGAATCGATTTTTGAATTGGTTGAAAGAACGCGCCACCGGATTGGCTATCGTTTATGCCGCTTTACGAACGATTTTCACTTACAAAAATATGCCGATGCGCCTTGGATTCGCCGGTGATGAAATCAAGACCGTTAACCTTACCAATTTGGGTGTGGTTAAGAATCCGCATTTTTCGGGTAGCTTCCGCTACGATTCGCCTTACGAAAAAAATAGCGGCATGTTTTATTGCCATCTTTGCTACGACATGAGTCTCAGGCAAACGCTGCAAACGCTCTGGCATCTGGCGCACGGCACATTTTTCGGTTTACCCGATACGGTCAGTTTCCGGTTGAATCGGCTCACCGTTAATGCCAATCAGCCTTTTGCGGTGGAATACGACGGCGAAACCATCCGCACCAAAAGAGTAGAATTCGGAATAATCAAACAAGCCATAAAGGTGTGTCAAAAATGAAAGCCATAATTGAAAATCAATTCATCGAAGCCCTGGCGCGCGCTTTTCCGCGTTCCGAAAAGCAGTTGAATGCCCTGCAGCAGTCGGATGCGGAAATTTTGAAATTGTCGGAAAACGGCCCGTGGCTGGCCTTTACCATGGACAGCATTGCGGAAGAGATCGAAAGCGGGTTGTACGCCGATCCCTACCTGGCGGGTTGGATGACGGTCATGGTCAATGCCAGCGATTTGGCGGCTGTGGGCGCCGATCCTTTGGGACTTTTGTTGAATGAAACTTTGTCTGCTTCGACGGATGATCGTTTTTTGCAAGATTTGCAACGCGGCCTTGCAGATGCCGCCATTGCCGGCGGATTGCCGATTTTGGGCGGCGATACCAATACGGCCAATCACACGGAATTGAGCGCTTGCGCCGTCGGAATTCTGCCGGAGAATCGTTACCTAAGCCGCATCGGTTGCCAGGCCAATGAACTGCTTTACGCTTCGGGTCGGTTAGGGGCAGGGAATGCTTTTGCTTTTGCGCAACTGCAAGGATTGGCGCCCAATGGCGAATTCAAACCGCAGCCGCACTTTAAGCAGGCTAAAATCATCCGCCAATTCGCCACCTGCTGCATGGACACCAGCGACGGCTTCATCGCTACCGTCGATCAATTGATGCGCCTGAACCGTTTGGGTTTTGACGTGTGGCAACCGCCGGAGACCTTACTGCATCCGATGGCCTTGCAAATTGCCGCGCAATTCGGCGTACCCAAAAGCGCGTTTTTGGCCGGTATTCACGGAGAATTCGAATTGATCTTCACCATTCCGCCCGAGAAGAAGACGGCTTTTCTGCAGCAAGCCGATCAAATCCGTTGGCAACCGATTCTTTTAGGCGAAGTCAGTGCGCATCAGGGGCTGCGTTTGAACATGGCAGGGCGAACCATTCGGCCCGATACGGCTTTTATTCGCAATTTATTTGATAGCCGACGCGGGCGGATCGAGCAATACATTCAGGAAATCATCGAATATTTAACGAATTTGGAAAAGGGGGCGTAAGGCCATGAAAACAACCGTACAAATGTCGTCCGATCAAGCCTTTACTTTAAAAGATTTTTTAACCGACGGTCGTCAACTGCCTTTGCAGCAACGACTACAATTTTTCTACAACTACCGGCAAGGACTGATCGCCCGAAAGCAGGATTTGTATTTGCGCCCGATTTTAAGCGCGGCCGATCGGGAAGTGGAAATTTGGGATGTTTGGTCAAAGCAGCCTAGGAAAATGTTGATGTTCGGTTCCAATAATTATTTGGGCTTTGCCAATCATCCGTACGTGCTGCAAAAAGTACATCAGGCCATGGAAAAATTCGGCGCGGGTATTGGCGGGCCGCCGTTGTTGAACGGTTACACGGCATTGCATCGCGAACTGGAAGAACGCTTGTCCGCGCTAAAACACAGTGAGGACACGATCATTTTTCCCACCGGCTATGCGGCTAACTTGGGCATGGTTTGCGCCCTGGCCGGAGAAAACGACGCCATCATTTACGATGCGCACAGCCATGCTTCCTTTCAGGACGGGGTAAAACTTTACGGATTTCAGGCGGAGAAATTTCGTCACAACGATTTGAACGCATTGGAACAAATCCTGCGTCATGCAGCCCTGCAAACCAAAGGGGAGCGCTTTGTGGCCGCGGAAGGCGTGTACTCCATGGACGGTGATTTGGCGCCGTTGGATAAAATTGTGACCTTGTGCCGTCAATACAAGGCGATTCTGCTTTTGGACGACGCGCACGGCACGGGCGTCATGGGCGCAAGCGGCAGCGGGACGGCCGAGCATTTCGGTCTTGAAGGACAAATCGATGTCAACATGGGGACATTCAGTAAGGTCTTTGCCGTGACCGGCGGATTTGTTTCGGGCAGTAAGCCGTTGGTGCATTATTTGCGTTTCTTTGCGCGATCGTACATGTTCTCGGCTTCGTTGCCGCCGACGGTTGTTGCCGCTGTTTTGGCGGGCATTGAGTTGCTGGAAAAAGAACCGTGGCGACGCCGACAATTGCATGAAAATGTGGCGTACTTAGCCGCCGGATTGCGGAATTTGGGATTTGATGTGCATCCGCAGGCCGGTATTATTGCCTTGCGCGTACCGCCAAGCATGAACATCCGTAAGGCGGCTTATGAATTCCACCGAAACGGCATTTTTGTCAATTCCGTGGAATATCCGGCCGTGCCGTTAAAAGAGCAGCGCTTTCGCATCAGCGTGATGTCCACGCACACCAAAGAAGATCTGGATCGGTTGCTGGAAACGGTAGAGACCGTGTGGCAGCAGTGTTCCGAGGTCAGGGCTATGGCTGGCGGCGTGGAATATTAGGATGGTGGCGGGAACTGGGAACTCGGAACTTGGAACTGGGAACTGGGAATTGGACTTGTCGTTATTCGTATATTCGTTAAACGTAAAAAACCGGTCGTCGAGTAGTTCTGCGCAAGCGGAACGTATCGAGACGCGGTTGCTTCTGTTCGCGATCGGAGCCTCGATACGTTTCGCCTTAAAAATGTCAGCTTTCAAAACAATCTGCCAACTCAGCGGCGAAACACTCGGCAACCGATCGCGTTGTATCGAGGGACGAACGCGCTACTAAATATCAATATTAGGTAAAAGTGAATAAAAGTTTAAAGGAGGCGTGCAATGCAAACCACAAATAACATTAATCGCACGATTTTGAGTGCTTTGCTTTTAAGCGTGGCAATTTTCTCTTACACCGGTTGCCATAAAAATCCGGTTTCAAATAATGATAATGGTAAAGGGCAAATGACCGTCGTCGTTAACGGAATCCGATGGACGGCAACCTCGGCCATGGTTTTGGTGCATGATCGTGCGCCCAAACCATTCCTTACGTTCCAGGGCCTTTTTGAAAAAGACAGTAAATTGCAGATGCAAATTTTGCTAACGACCGATCAACGTAATTTTAAATCCGGCGATAAAATTGTCTATCCTTACACTGGCGCGGACAGCGTTGAGTATCAGGCGATTTGCCAATTTCCGGCTCAAGCAGACAGCGGCATGTATATGAGCCTTTCCGGCGAAATGACGCTTAAGGCTTATGAGGGCATGGGCGGACGGGCCAAAGGGAACTTTTGGTTCATCGGTGTAAATATCTACGGCGATACGTTGAATGTGCAGCAGGGGAGTTTTGATATGCCGATTCGTCAATCACCAACTATATGAAATTTTTAAAGGAGAAAGTCTGAATTTTGATTTTTCATTTGGTTTAAAAGGATTCTGTCTTAAATTTTAAATAGAAATTTTCCTCAAACACTCAGGAGGAATCATGAAACGTTTATTTTTAAATTTCGCTAAAAATTTAATCCTTCTGTTTATTTTGTTACTTCCGGTAAGTCTTCGTTCCCAATCCGTTTCATTAGTACAAGGGGATTCGCTGCGCTGGAAGGTGGACGATCAACCGGATTGGCAATATGGAAGATTGATCGATCTGAGAAACGATACGCTTTTTGCAAAGCACAAAAATAAGCTTTTCGTAATACCTGTAAAACATCTTAAAGAATTCGAAATTGCTAAAGGATGGAAAACCAACGGATGGAAAGGTGCCGGATATGGCGCTTTGATTGGCGGAGGAATTTTGGGAACATTGGTTGCTATCGAAAACAGCAGTTCGGAAAATGATTTCGTTATCATTACGCCGACCCAGGCATTTGTTGCCGGTTTTATTGTAGGTGCACTTCCAACAGCAGTGATTGGCGGCATTGTCGGAAGCGGTATCCATTCTGTTGTTTGGAAGAAAATTGAGCCTAAAAATTTGCGTAGAATAGCGGTATTAACGCCCAAACCCGAAATAGTAAAAAAGGATTCTTCACAAATTAAGACCAAAGTTTTATTAACGGAAACTCAGAAGGTTGGCCAAGACACAACCTTAAGCACTACCAACCCTCAACCACGAAAACCCGTTCGGTCTATAAAAAACAAGTTAAAAAAAAGGCGTAATTTGGAATTTTCCGTTTTGTTGTCATGGAACAAATCCGGCGCTAACGATGCCATTGAAAATCAAATGATTAGCTCCGGATTCGGAGATGAGTACCGTGGATGGTTCGGTCCTACTACCCATCCGCATTCCGATCCGGCATTTGGATTTATTGCGTCCGTAAAAATCCACTTGAAACAAAAATTCGATATCGGATTGCAGGGAGGCCATCTGGGCTTTGGCAAAGTTTACGGCTATAACAAGCAATCAGGCAGTTATCTGACCATAGGTTCAGGTGCACTTTTTATTAATCCCATGCTGTATTTAAAATCCAGTACACCGTTCCAGATCGGTTTCGGACCGGCTTATTATTCGGCTGCGGTTAGTCAGGAAGCGTTAACCTCTATTACCAAAAATCAAAGTAAAAATCTTTGGGGGTTCACGGGTGAATTTGATATCATGTTTCCGCAAACAACGACCTTATTGGTAAACTTGAAATTACAGTTCCGCTATATTTCTCCGACCACCATCGGACCGTTCATGACCTTAAATGAAGAAAATCGACTTACGTTTCCCAAATTGAAAGTGAATTATTCCATGTTCTTGCTCGGCCTTGGCGTGGGATTGGGGGATTAGATAATTGGATGACTTGGAACTGGGAACTAGTTACTTGGAAATTGGATATTGAAAAATCGTTATTCGTGTATCCGTGTATTCGTTATTCGTAAAGGGCTGTCATTGCGAATGAACCCGCGAGCTTGCGAGCGGGAGAGTGAAGCAATCCCTTCCAAAGCGGCAACGGTTGTAAAGGATTTTTCCCTGCGCTACTATTGACATGTTATGGCGCGTCCGTCCATCTATACGATTCTGCCTTTAATCTTGGAATGTTCTATGTAAGGGTGAAGCATTTCCGTCAAGACACTGCAAACTTAAAAATTTTAACGTTGTGCAACCAAAAACATTAATTGTTTGCTGACTTATTAGGGAAATGCTTCGCCCCTACAAGTCCGGCAGAATTACTCGGGAACCGGACGCCGCCTAAGTTCCCGGTTCCTAATTCCCAATTAATTATGTCACTATTTTAATAATCCGTGGCATCAGCCATCGTTCCTGGCTTTGAATTGACAATCCGTTATTTTGCCACTCGTGAAAAACATTTGAAGCCAAAGCGAATTCTTGCTAAACTTGCAATCTGATTTGCCAAACAAAAGGAAATTCGATGAAGAAGAAAGCGGTTCTATTCGATTTTGACGGGGTTACGGTTAAAAGCATGGAGCAACATTTCGAAGCCTGGCGCGCTGCCTTTGCCGAATGGGGCGTACATATTACTCCGGAAGAATTTTTTACCCTGGAAGGACAAGGCATTGATACCATCGCGCACTATTTGGGCAAGAAACACGGCCTTAGCGAAGAACAAGTGAAAGCGGTTAAGCATCGTAAGGTCAGCCATTACAACCAATTTATGCGTCTTGAATTTTACGATCATTTTCATGAAATGGTTGATCGCTTGCACCGAAACGGAGTGCCCATGGCCGTGGTTACCGGCGGTGACCGTGACCGTGTGCAAAAAATTGTCGATGAACATTTTGATCATTATTTTTCGGCCGTGGTTACCATTGATGATGTGGAGCGCGGCAAACCTCATCCCGATCCGTTTTTAAAAGCGGCGCAAATGTTAAGAGTAGCGCCGGAAGAATGCATTGTTGTGGAAAACGCACCCATGGGCATTCAAGGAGCAAAAGCGGCCAACATGACGGTCATCGCCATTACGACCACCTTGGATCCCTCGTATTTGAAACAAGCCGATTACATCGCTTCCGATTTTTACGAAGTGGAAAAGTATTTACATGAACTTTTGGGAATTCAGGTTCAGAGCGATTAAGATTGTTAAATCTAAAAAGAGCCTGTCGTTAATCGGATGTGACTTGAATGTTGAGTACAAAGTTGTTAAGAGTTAAGCGTTAAGAGTTAAAGCGTTATTCGTATATCTGTTATTCGTTAACCGGATAAGGGTTGAATAGTTAAATTGTTGATTGGTTAAATGGGAGAAATCGTTATTCGAAAAGCATTGTCATTGCGAACGATCCTGCGAGCCTGCGAGCGGGAGAGTGAAGCAATCCCTTCCAAAGAAGTGGCCGCCTATTGCTGAAGAAATGGCTTTAATAGTGTTAGGGAAATGCTTCGCCCCTACTAGTGTCGGCAGAATCACTCGGGAACCGGAAGCTGCACCAGTTCCAAGTTCCCAGTTCCTAATTAATCCATGGCGCCAGCTATGATTCCTGGCCTCGGAATGACAATCCCTTTTATAACAATAGTAGTCCCGATTTATCGTGTCGATGAAAATTAAATTCTCAAAAAACCGTGCTCATTTCGGGAGCCATCTCCTGTCACTGATCCAGCCGCACATTAACCGCTTTGTCGCCTTTCATATCGGAACGTACATCAAATTTCACGCGATCGCCTTCATGCAATCCTCTGTTTTGAATCGCGGGATGAATATCATTGGCATTAACGAACAAATCTTCGCCGTCTTCCGTTACAATGAATCCGAACCCGCGCTGACGATTCCACATTTTTACGGTTCCTTTTTTCATTAAACCTCCTTGAATTTATTGCCGGTTTTCTGTTTTTAGCGGACGCGTTTAAAATTCGCATTGATTATTAAATGATTAGCTCGGAAGCTGTTTCAGTCATTTACCCAAAACCAATGTAAAACAGGGAATCAGTAAAATAAGCGCCACAATGCGATCGAACTTTCGCTCATTGATGTGCAATTGGACAAAAGATCCAGCCGCAATGGCAGCGATTAAAGTCGAAAAGAAAACGAACCATTGCCACAAAGCAAGGTGAATATTTATGCCGAGCGATCGATACAAAAAAAGCCGCCAGGCCGCTCCGAAAGCGAATACCGCAATTAGCTGGCTGCGGAAAAAGGTTTTGGGGTAGCTCAATTTAAAATAAATCACTAGTAAAGGGCCGCTAATGCCCACCAATCCGCCGCCGAATCCTGCCAAAAGCGACACAAGAAACTGCAAATAACCGGGCTTTTTCGAAGGAATCCGTTCGCTTGCCCGGCAGC
>JALWEA010000381.1 GCA_027039465.1 Calditrichia bacterium
GTCCACCCATACGGATGAAAATTTGGAAAAAGTCCTTGAGATTACACATAAAGTCGGCAAAGAACTGGGTATTATTTAATAAAGAAGGATCATAAAATGGCTGTAGAAGTTATTGCTGTCCGCACAGGGAAAGAACGGAAACAGTTTATCGATTTGGAGTGGGAAATAAATCGAACAACTCCGAATTGGATCAGTCCGCTGCGTGTGGCTCGTAAGGAAATTTTGGATCCGAAGAAAAATCCTTTTTTCGAGCATGCGGAAATGGAACTGTTTCTGGCGAAAAAAGACGGGAAAGTCGTCGGACGTGTTGCCGCCATTAAAAACGACAACCACAACAAATTTCACAATGACAAATGGGGCTTTTGGGGGTTCTTTGAATCGATTAACGATCAGGATGTGGCCAATGCCTTGTTCCGTTCGGCGGGAGATTGGCTGAAAAACAAAGGGCTGGATCTCATGGTCGGCCCGATGAATCCTTCGACCAATGACGAATGCGGAATGTTAATTAAGGGATTTGACACGCCGCCGTACATTATGATGACCCATAACCCCGAATATTATCCCGAATTGGTTGAAGGGTACGGGCAAAAAAAGATTAAAGATTTGTATGCCTGGCATCTGATGACCGATGATGCATTGAATAATATTTCGGAAAAAATGCGTCGTGTTGCCAATAAGATCAGAGAACGGCAGGGTATTACATTCCGTAAAGCCGATATGAAACATCTGCAAGAGGAAGTGGAACGTATTAAAGAAATTTATAATGACGCGTGGAGCAAGAACTGGGGCTTTGTGCCGTTTACCGATCACGAAATCGATCACATGGCCAAGGAATTAAAGCAGATCGTAGATCCCGAGCTATTATTGCTGGCGGAAAAAGGAGACGAGCCTATTGCTTTTAGCCTGACCCTGCCTAATATCAATGAAATTTTAAAAAAGATACCGGACGGCAGGTTGCTGCCAACGGGCATTTTCAAACTGTTGTTCGGAATGAAAAAGATCCGAACCGTTCGCGTTATTACGCTTGGTGTAAAACGGGCCTATCAGCATTTGGGGCTTGGCTCGATTTTTTACATTGAAACGATTGAACGCGCAAAGAAAAACAACTACATCGGCGGTGAAATGTCCTGGATCCTGGAAGATAACGAACCGATGAACAGCGCCATTCGTTCGCTCGGATCCGACTTGTACAAAACATACCGGATTTACAGCTATCCTTTGGAGTAACGGATTGGAAGTTGGTTGGTTGAATGGGATTTGGTTTTTACCCTTACGTTAACAAATATATTATTCTTTGAATAAAAAAATCCGCCTTTGCAGGCGGATTTTTTATTGAGAACGGAAGGACTTGACAAGCCTCAGGAAAAAATTTTAGTTGTTTTTTCGGGAGGCACTTTTATGCGAAACCGAAACAAACGAGATTAGTATTCGTCTTCGTTGTAATAATCTTCGTTCGAAGTAAAGGCCGTGGAATTGTATTTCTTTTCTTTTTTGCAAAAATCAAAAAATTCGCAATCTTGGCAATCAAAGTCATCGCAGGTAACCATGTCTTCGCAAGTCCCGTTGATATCCAGCGTAATGGATTCTTTGTAGCACAGATTATCATGGTTGTAGTGGCAATCGACACAACCACAAGTCAAATTTTCATGATAACTCATACGCACCTCCTAAAAAAGAAAGCATTTATCTAATTATAATTTTCTTTGTCATGTTCACGCAGGTAGTTACTGCCTTCTTCCAACAGTTTCTTTTCTTCTTCCGTCAAATTCAAGTAACCCACGCGATTAATTTTGTCCAGCAATTCATCGATAACCCGACGGTAATATTCAACTTTGTCTTCGTCTTTTCTACTGCCCTGATGGTATTTCATCGTTGGCTTGATGTTTACTTTCGGTGGCTTAATACCGGATAGATGATCTTTAATCCGGTAAAAAAGGTACCAGTATTTCAAATAAATATAACCGATCACAATGCCACCCAAATGCGCGGCATGGGCAATGCCGCCACCGTAAGAGCCTAAAGTGGAAAAGAAAGCCACTAAGAAAAGAAAACCGATGAAATATTTCATCTTGATCGGGAACAGAAAATACAGGTAAACATAGCGATCGGGATAACGCAAAGCATAAGCCAGCATGACGCCGTAAATAGCACCCGACGCACCAATTGTCGGGCTACTGGTAAACAGAATATTCAAGATGCCCGCACCTATTCCGGTAACAAAATAATATTTCAGGAATTCACGCGTACCCCATTCGTTTTCAAGTTCAATACCGAACATCCATAAAAACAGCATATTGAATAAAATGTGTAAAATGCCATTGGGGTCATGTAAAAACATGTAAGTGACCAACTGCCAGATTTTAAACTGACCTAAAACCCCGTAGCGGCTTAAGGCAAATTGGTTTAACATAAAATTGTTAAACCCGTAGCCGCTAAAATGGCTGAAATACATGACCGCCCAAATTACGGTATTGGCATAGATCAGGTTTTTTACCGCAGGGGGCAATAAACGGTTTCCGCCAAAATGATAATATGGGCCTTGATTATTGAACATAAATCAGTGATTACCTTTCTTATTATTTACGATCACGCAACTTCCGGCTGTTAGTATGCTTTGGCAAAAATAACGCGACCGTTCGACTCCTTTCCGCAAACAATACATTTACCTTTCTCTTCTTCCCGATCAAAAGGAATATTGCGGATAGTTGCTTTGGTGTCTTCTTTTATTTTTGCCTCGCACGCCGGATCGCCGCACCAATGACTGCGAATAAATCCGCCTTCACCGGCAATAATTTCTTTGAATTTGTCGTAATCATCCACATCGTGCGTGTTGTCTTGCTGGAACTTACGTGCACGTTCCAACATGTCTTTTTGCATTTGATTCAAAGTTTGACGAACGGTTTCCAGAATGCCCTTTCGATCGATAAATTCTTTTTTCATCAAATCGCGACGAACCAAAACGGCGCCGTTCTTACTCAAGTCCTTCGGACCTATTTCCAAACGCACGGGTATTCCCTGAAGTTCCCATTCGGCAAACTTGAATCCTGGTTTATATTGGTCGCGATCATCAAGAATAACATTGAATTCCTGCTTTAGTTCCTGCCGGATACCGTCGGCGTACTCCAGAACCTGTTTTTTCTCGTCGTCGCCGCGCCAAATGGGCACGATGACCACCTGGCGTTGGGCGATTTTGGGCGGCAGAACCAAACCGTTGTCATCGGCATGGGTCATAATAATAGCTCCGATCAGGCGTGTGCTGACTCCCCAGGAGGTTGCCCAAACATATTGCAACTGTCCTTCTTTGTCCTGATATTTCACGTCAAAAGCTTTGGCGAAATTTTGCCCTAAATTGTGCGAAGTACCGGCTTGCAGAGCTTTGCGATCCTGCATCATTGCCTCAATGGAGTAGGTATGCAGAGCGCCGGCAAATTTTTCGGCTTCGCTTTTACGCCCCGGAATAACGGGAATGGCTAGATATTCTTCGGCAAAAGTTTTGTAAATATCCAAAATACGCATGGTTTCTTCTTCGGCTTCTTCAAAAGTGGCATGGGCCGTGTGACCTTCCTGCCACAAAAACTCGGATGTGCGCAGGAAAAGACGGGTACGCAGTTCCCAGCGCAGCACATTAGCCCATTGGTTGATGAGAATCGGCAAGTCCCGATAGCTCATTATCCACTTTTTGTACATACTCCAAATAATCGTTTCGGATGTGGGGCGAATGTACAAAGGCTCTTCCAATTCCTGCCCGCCGCCGATGGTTACTACGGCGCATTCCGGAGAGAATCCCTCGACATGTTCGGCTTCCTTTTTCATAAAGCTTTCGGGAATGAGCAAAGGAAAATAGGCATTCACATGGCCCGATTCTTTAAACATGCGATCCAAATTTTGCTGTATCATTTCCCAGATGGCGTAGCCGTTGGGACGAATAACCATAGCCCCTTTAACCGGTGAGTAGTCCGCCAACTTTGCCTGCAAAACAACGTCTGTGTACCAGCGTGAATAATCCACGTGACGAGGAGTAATTTTTTCAGCCATAAAAAACCTCTTGGTATTTTTCCGAATTTGAGTGTTCCGTTTTTGTTCGTCTGAACTTTCGTTCTAAAGAATGGTTGGATTCGGTAGTTAAAAAAGTATTTTTAAAGATTAAACCGTTTGCCTTGTCTGATTCCAAATGTGTCAAATGTTCCAATTCCTAATTACCGCATTCTGGTTTCTGTCATAAAAATTGTACGCCTGGAGGGAATCGAACCCCCAACCTTTGGAACCGGAATCCAACGCTCTATCCAATTGAGCTACAGGCGCATGAACCCACTTAATGAAGTGGACGCAAATATATTTTATTCAAGGCATAAAGTCAAGTGCAATTGGCAACTTTTTGCAATTTTATTTTCTTTTACAATACGCCCGTACAACAATTTGGTTCAAATGAAATTAAGGCGCCTTTTGGCATAAGGAAATCTTCGATCAAAGCGATTGATAATCGGCTTCTGTTCTCAAATCAAACGGTATGTTAAGTCCGTTGGGTAATTGTGTATTTTTTTCGACTTTAATAGTGCCCGTGACATGGGAATTTATTTTTGCGAACAAAATCCAGCCGCTTTTGGGTTGAATGTGAATCTCCGAGGTTTGGTTGCCCTGCACATCGTAACTGATGGCCATGTTGCCAATGCGCATCGGAGCGCCGCCGTTCATCGATTCAATGAGCGCATTACCTTTGATAATTGCTTGAGTCGAATCGAAATCCGTCAACTTCCACGTATTGTTAAAGGTTGCCGGAAAGGCAGAACTCAAATCAATAGTGTTTGACCAGGATTCCCCGATATGAACTGGTTTTTTGGGGAAAAAGCAAGTGAGCAATTCAAGGCTACTTTTTAACGATTTGTTGCCAAACATCCCCTTAAAATCTTCGACCAGCTGGGCTTTTAGCATGGGATTTTTTAACTCAAGCCCGTTAATAATACTTTTGCCCAAAGCATCCAAACCTTGCACGGTATCCACTTTTCCGTAACGATCAATGATCATGGTAAATTTTTTACCGATAAATTGGGAATAAATACGATCGTAAATATTATCCGTTTTGTTCGAATCTTCCGAATTAAAAGAAATAACGGCTCGTGGAGCGGTAAGTTTGAATTGCAATTTATTGTAGGTCAGATCAATGATAAATTTATCGTTTTGGCGCTCTTTGACATAAAAGGACATGACGCCTTTTATGGATGTGGTAATCTTTTGTTTCATATTATGAACGGTTTGTTGCATGGTTTGGGTCGCATTCGATTTCAATTTGTAAGTTTGACCTTCTTGCAGATTAAGTGCAAGGCGAACTTTCCGGCCGGTTTTGTGCGAACTACAGGCAACGAAGGCTAAAAATAAGGCAAGAGTCAAAAATTTTAGAAAACGCATAGCGGGCTCCTCTTTTTGGTGCAAAAAGATAAAATTTTATGCTGAACCTGTTGACGATATTGCAAAGGGCGCGTTCAGTCCGTTTGACAATCTCCGTCATTTGTTGTGCAACTTGGCCAATTTTTGCAAATCTCGATTTCTACCGATTAAAACCAATACATCGCCCTCTTTGAAAACCGTGTTGGCATCGGGATTATTATTAATAATCGGGGGCAGCTCGCCGCCGTCTTTACTTTTTTGAGGCGAATGGATGGCGATCAAATTGACTCCGTATTTGGAACGCAATTCCAGTTCGGCCGGAGTTTTACCGACAAATATTTCGGGGACTTTAATCTTGGCGGCCACGGTCTCACCGCCGATATACGTAACATCCAACAAGCCCTGATGCATCAGGCGATAGGAAAGTCGTTCGGCTGCTTCCATTTCCGGAGTGATAACCAGATCGACGCCCACCGCTTTGAGAATTTTTTCCTGCGTTGGATTGGATGAGCGGGCAATGACGGTTTTAACGCCGAGTTTTTTAAGATGAACCGCGGCCAATAAATTCGATTCGAAATTTTCACCGATGCAAACCACTCCTATGTCAATATCTTCCACACCAATGCTGCCCAAAGCTTTTTCATCCATGGCATCCAGGCGAATGGCATAAGTTACCTGATCCTGAATTTCTTCCACCAATTCCATGCGCTGATCAACAGCGATAACCTCGGCGCCCTTTTCAATTAAGCTGACGGCCAGTTCACGGCCAAAGATTCCCAAACCTATGATCAAAAATTTATTCATCGTTTTTCCACCTGTATTTTGAAAATTTATTCTTTATTTTAACCAACCATCACGTTTCGTTCAATCGGATATTCAACGCGCAGATGCTCCTTGGGCGTTGTAATGGCAAAGGCCAGTGTCAAAACGCCAACGCGTCCGATAAACATGGAAAATATAATGACCCATTTGCCGAAAGAGCTGAGCATGGGGGTAATGCCGCGTGAAAGCCCGACCGTGCCGAAAGCCGAAATTTCTTCAAAAAGAAGGGTTAACAAATCGGTATGTTCGCTTAAGCTCAGCAAAAATGCCGAAGCCATGACAATGGTAATGGAAAAAGCGAAAATAACCAAAGCACGATTCAAAATGGTAAACGACAAGCTTTTCTTAAAAAGCTCGATTCGACTTTTGCCTCGAATAATCGAAAGAAAGCTGGCGATTAAAACACCCAGCGTGGTGGTTTTAATGCCGCCGCCGGTAGAACCTGGCGAGGCTCCGATAAACATCAGGAACATCAAAATCAAAGCCGTTGGTGCGGTGAGCGCGCCGATATTTACCGTATTGAAACCGGCCGTACGCGCCGTAACGGAACAAAAGAAGGATTGCACCAACCGATACAGCCAGTTGCCATGAAACGGTTCAATGAAGAAGAAAACAATTGTTCCGAAGGTTAGCAACGAGGCCGTAATAATAAGCACCAGCCTTGAATGGACAGACAGGCGATGTATCCGGTGGCGACGATCCGAATAGTCGAAAATTTTACCACGGGTTAAATCGATCATGACCACAAAGCCCAGGCCGCCGATAATAATAAGCATGGCCACGGTCAGTACCACCGCATAATTTCCTGCGTAGCTCATTAACGAATCGCTGTTTAATGAAAATCCGGCATTGCAAAAGGCCGAAACGGAATGGAAAACGGAATGATAAATGCGATGCCAAAGCGTCCAGTGCGGTTGATTCCAGCTTAAAAACAGAATAATCGCACCGATGGTTTCCACACTGAAGGTGATCAAAATGACGCCGCGCAGAAGCCTGGTAATGGCTCCCAGACGATCCACATTCAGCATTTCCTGCAACATGATGCGTTCGCGAATGGCCATACCGCGCCCGAAAAACAGGGCAAAAAAGCTGGAGATGGTCATAATACCCAGGCCGCCGATTTGAATGAGCGTTAGAATAATAAGTTGGCCTAACAAAGAAAAATGTCGGCCCGTATCCACAACAATCAAACCGGTAACGCAGGTGGCGCTGGTGGCCGTAAACAGGGCGTCAAGGGGGCTGAGTGTTTGCCCTGGCGCAACGGCTTTGGGCAGCAGGAGCAGAGCCGCACCGATTAAAATCACAATTAAAAAACTTAAAATAAAGGTTTGGGCAGGATGAAATTTTAAAGAGGCAATACGCCGGTTTAAACGCACGGCGCCGCTGATAATGGACAAAATAATAATAATTTGCGCGCCGACAATCGATAGCTGCGTCAGGGCCTCGACGTTTAGGCTGGTGAAATAATGTCCCACTTTACCCAGCCCGATTTCATGTATGACCATGGTAACCTTAAGCAGAATAATGGCCACCAATGTGCTTTCGAACCAATGATGCCGGACGTAATACCATTTGTTCGGGGTGAAGATCAATTTGACAAAATATTGCAGCACATAATAAAGCACAATCAAAACGTTCAGGCGTTCCAAAATTAGCTGCGTGGATGGAGAAATGTAAAAACCGTATTCCAAAATCAGGCTGACCAAGGCAATTATGCTGACAATAAAAAGCGAAATGTTAACGCCTTTGATAACCGGCTCCGACCATTCCATGTACTTTAATTTCAGATCTTGCCAGAAGCTATTTTTAACTTCCACTACCGTTTGCCCTATTTATTTAACCTTCGGATTCAAATCAGAGGACAAATTTAGAAAATAAATTGAATACTACAAAAATTTAATAGGGGGGATGATTAAGAGTTAAGTGTTGAGGGTTAAGGGGAAACGTTATTCGTTAAGCGGATGTGGGGTGAATTGTTGAATTGTTGAATGGGAAAAATTGTTATTCGTTAAGGGTTGTCATTGCGAACGATCCCGCCGGCGCGGTTTCTACTCGACAACCGGTTGCCTTTGACCGCGTCCGGTTCCCGAGTGATTCTGCCGACACTGGTAGGGGCGAAGCATTTCCCTAACCAATAAAAGAATAATCGATGTTTTTGGTTGCACAACGTTGAATTTTTTGAGTTTGCAGCGTATTGACGGAAATGCTTCGCCCTTACTTCGAACATCGCAAGATAAAAGGCAGAATCGTATCGAAGGACGGACGCGCCGCAACATGTCAATAGTAACAATCCTGCGAGCGGGAGAGTGAAGCAATCCCTTCCAAAGCGGCAACGGCCATGAATAATGTTAGGGATTCTTCGTTCCGCTGAAGCGGAACTCAGAATGACAGCCCAACACATGTCAATAGCAGCGCGGGACGGACGCGCAATCGCTTCAATACAATAATTCATCAAATGGCCACTGCTAAAGGGCATTTAGCGCGCATTCGGACAAATTGTATCCGAACGACAAAGTAAAGAGAAGAAAAAAAGATTGGCATGTATTCTTTAATTGATTATATTTGCATCTTTTTTAGGAGAATTGCCGTGAAAATGCCCGAAAAATACCAGGAACCCGTCGAAAAACTTTACCGTTTTATTCAAACCCATGATCATTTTATGCTTTCCGGCCACATCAATGCCGACGGAGATGCCATTGCCGCCGTTATTGCCGTGCATCTGTTTTTAAAAAAGCTCGGCAAATCTTCGGTTATGATTTTTACGGACGAGCATTTGGATCAGCGTTTCGAGTATCTTAAAACCTTTGACGAAATTCAAAGTTACAAGCACCTGCAAAATAAACCGCACATTGAAAGCGCCATCATTTTGGACGTTCCGGGTTACGGACGGTTGGGGGCGGTGAAGGAACTGCTGCCGGCCAAAGAACATGTGGCGCGCATTGATCACCATCCGCAGGAAGACGAAATGGGACTTACCGAATGGGTGGACGAACAAGCTTCTTCCACAACCGCTATGGTTTATGAGGTGATCAAACGATTTGATGTGGAAATAGACGCTGATTTGGCTACCGCACTTTTTACGGGCATTGTTTACGATACGGGACGGTTTTCTTTCTCGAATACAACGGCGCGCGATTTTTACATTGCCTCGCAAGTGGTGGAGAAGGGCGCCAATCCGGCACAAATCGTCAACACCATTTTCTTCGAAAACAGCATCCAGGCCCTGCGTATGATCGGGAAAGGGCTCTACACCATGGAAAGTTATTTAAACGGCGCGGTTGCGGTTATTTATCTCGATTACGAAGATATGCAAAAAAGCAATCCTCACGAGATCGAAGAATTGACCAATTACAGTGTGGCGGTGCGCGGAGGTCAGGTCGGTTTGTTCGTGCGTGAGATCAAACCTAATTTTCACAAGATCAGTTTGCGTTCCAAATCCAAAGTGGATGTGAACAAAGTAGCCAAGGCTTTTGACGGCGGGGGGCACGCCCGAGCCGCCGGTTGCCGCATTGAGGGCAGCAAAGAAGAAGTGATTGAAAAATTAGTTCGGGAAATCGAGAAG
>JALWEA010000382.1 GCA_027039465.1 Calditrichia bacterium
GGTTTGCGGAGCAGCCGTCAAAATTTTTTGAATATCCAGCGTTCCGAAGCTGGTAAAAAGCAAAAACAAACCGATGGCCATGGCCGCATCACCCACACGGGTTACGATAAAAGCCTTGCGTGCGGCATAACCGTTGGCCGGATCGTTGTACCAAAAACCGATCAAAAGGTAACTGCACAAACCGACGCCTTCCCAACCGAGGTACAGCAACAGCAGACTATCACCCAAAACCAACATGAGCATGGCGCCGACGAATAAATTCATGTAGGCAAAAAAGCGGCTGTAGCCCTTGTCATCGGCCATGTATTCCGTGGAATAAAGATGGATGAAAAAGCCGACAAAGGTGATGACAAAAATGAAAACCAGAGAAAGCGCGTCCAAATGCAAGGCAATATTCACATTAAAAGTATCAACCGTAATCCAAGACCACAATTTTTGTGCAAAAACATGGCCTTGCGGAGGATCGGTTAAAAATTGAAAGCCGATGAGCAGCGTAATAATCGCCGAAATACCAACCGAGCCCACGCCGACCCACGAAGACAATTTTTTGCCTATTTTTTTGCCAAACAGCGCTAAAATCAAAAAGCCTAAAAACGGTAATGCTGGAACAAGCCAAAGAAGATCGTACATATTAACCCCTCATGTTACTGGCTGCATCGGTATCAAGGGTTTTGAACTTTTGATATAATTGCATGGCCAGGGCAAGACCAACCGCGACTTCGGCAGCGGCCATGGTTAAAATAAAAATGAACATTATCTGGCCGTCCGGTGCATGCCAGCGAGATCCTGCAAAAATAAAAGCCAATCCGGCGGCATTCATCATGATTTCAATGGAGAGTAACATGAAAATCATATTGCGGCGAATCATCACGCCGATGAAGCCGACGGAAAATAAAATTCCCGCAATGATCAATCCCGTATTCAAAGAAATGACACTCATTTTTCGGCTCCTTCCGTTTGCTGCAAAAAGCGATGCACCACGTGTTTCTTTTTACGAGCCAGATGAAACGCACCGATGATCCCGGCCATTAATAAAATCGCCGAAAGCTCAACGCCGATCAGATAGGTGCTGAACATGGCCGATCCTACCATTTTGGGCGGAATGGATGCTCCGGCTGAAGGACTGATCGGAGCCGCCGAAATAATGTAAATAAGTTCAATCAGCAAAATAAAGGCAAGTAAAGAAGGAATAATCCAGCCGGAACCGGATAGCCATTGCTTTTCCTGCTCAATCGCCGTTTTGCCCAAATTCAGCATCATGACCACAAATACGAACAACACAATAATGGCACCGGCGTAAATCATGATTTCCAAAGCGGCCACAAAGGGCGCTCCGATAATGAAAAACATCACGGCCGTTGACAGCAGCGAAACCACCATGTACAACAAGGCATGGGTGATGTTGGTGCGTGTAATGACCATAACCGTCGAAAAAATGGCAATGATGGCTGCAATGTAAAAAAGTAAGGTCATTCAGTCATTCCCTTAATTTGGTATTGTTTTTTTGACCCACCCCCAGGTGAGCGTTGTAAAAAGACCGTTTTTATTGTTTAATTGCGCGTTTCAAAAAAGCAAACGCAATTATCGTTTTTTAGTGAATTGTCATTCTGATCCCGACACGTCGGAAGAAGAATCCCTTACATCCGTTGCTGCTTTGGAAGGGATCGCCGCGTCACTCGCTGTGCTCGCTCCTCGCGATGACAGTCCTTTACGATTAACGAATATACGAATAACGAATAACGTTCCCCTTAACCCTTCAACCCTTAACTCTTAACCACCTTCCCGTTCTCCTCAGGCCCGCAAATCGTGAATATCAATAGGCGGATCTTCATGTTCCGCTTCGCCTTTGTCTTTGCCTTCAATAGCCAACCCGGAAACGCGGTAAAAATTGTAATCATGGTATTTGCCGGGCCCGTCGATCAATAAATCTTCCTTTTCAAAAACCAAGTTTTGGCGATCGTATTCGGCCAATTCAAAATCGGGCGTAAGCTGAATGGCATAAGTCGGACAAGCGTCTTCGCAAAATCCGCAGAAAATACAACGCGAAAAATTAATCCGGAAAAAGGCCGGATAGCGGCGGCCGTGCTCATCCTGCGTGGCCTGTAACGAAATACAATCGGCCGGGCAGGCGGCAGCGCACAAATTACAGGCGACACAGCGTTCCGTGCCGTCCGGATCGCGCGTTAAAACAATCCGCCCACGCCACCGTGCCGGAAGTTTCGGTTTCTCCTCCGGATATTGAATGGTAAACCGTTTGCTGAACGTATGTAATAAGGTTAACCAGATACTGCGTAAAATGCTAAACATCTATGCTCCTCACGAACTAATCCGAATCAGGCCCCAACCGTCAAAATGATGGCGCCCGTAACCAATAAATTCAATAATGCCAACGGCAAAAGAATTTTCCAGCCCAAAGACATTAATTGATCGTAGCGCGGCCTTGGCAATGCGGCGCGCAGCAAAACAAAACTCGTAATAAAGACAAAGGTTTTAATAAAGAACCAAACAATCGGCGGCAGAAAAGCCGGGCCCAACCACCCGCCGAAATAAAAAGTCACAATCATGGCCGAAATCAAAGTGATGCCCAGATATTCGCCTACGAAAAACATGCCGAACTTCATGCCCGAATATTCGGAGTGAAAACCGGCCACCAATTCGCTTTCCGATTCCGGCAAATCAAAAGGCGTGCGATGCGTTTCGGCTACACCTGCGATGAAGAAAATAACAAAACCCACAAATTGCGGAACCACAAACCACATATTTTTCTGCGCGTTCACAATATCGACCAGACTGAACGAGCCGGACATCAGAACCACACCCATCAGGGCAATACTCATGAAAACTTCGTAGGAAATCATTTGCGCCGCGCCACGCAATGAGCCCAGCAACGCATACTTATTGTTGGAAGACAAGCCGCCCAAAAACACACTGTACGCCCCTAAAGAGGACATGGCCAAAAAGAAAAGCAGACCGATATTTAAGTCCGTAACCGCAATGCCGGGTGCAAACGGAACAACCGCAAAGCCCATCAAAACCGCGGCCACCACAAAAGTCGGAGCGATAATAAACACCCACTTGTCGGCAAAGGGCGCAATCCAGTCTTCCTTAAAAAAGATTTTTATCATATCGGCCAGCACCTGAAACAAGCCGAAAGGCCCAACCCTATTCGGGCCGTAACGGTCTTGCCACAGGGAGAGCATGCGCCGTTCGTACCAGATTAAGAAGGCGGCAATGCTTAACATGACGCCCAAAACACCGCCGATGATCAGAAGATATTTGACAACTTCATTCATGGTAATTATCCCGAAATTTTAATCCAGACCGGAAATTTAATAGCCCCCATATCGGGCAAGCCCACGGGCAGTCCTGCTGCGCCTTTGGGCAGAACGGTCGTTTTGCGTAGTTCGAGTTCAACGGTTCGATCATTTATTTGCACTTTTACCTGATCGCCCAAACCTTCGGTGTCCGCTTCATTTAAAAGAATGTAAGGCTTAGGCGTAAGCTCGGCCACACCTTTGGTGTGAATGCTTAATTCTTCGCTGCCGAAAATGTGGTACAAAGGCACGCCTAAAAAATTGTTTTCCTGCGCAGCAAACGGTTCGGGAATCTGCGTAAAGTAGCTCATGCCTTCTTTGGCCGAAAGATCCAAAACACGTTCGCCAGGTTTGCCGTCATGCAAGCCGCCGCCCACTTCGATTTGAAATTTGTTCAAAGCCTGAACGGAATTCCAGCCAGGATACCAATAACGTGAAAGCACGGCGCCGGGTTGCGGCCCCTGATAGCCTTCCATGGTAAAACTCATGGGTGTGTCAGGGTCTTCCGGCGGCTTGGGTTCGCTGACGTTAATGTGCGCCTGCATGGAGGTGCGTCCGGAGTAGCGATGCGACTGACGCGGAATTTTTTGCCCGGCAATGCGGAACGAGGCATCCGGCGCCGCATCTTTGACGGCGCTTAGTTGAGGATAATCCTGAATCAAAGCATCGATGAAGTCATCCAAATTGTTCAGCGTGCGTTCTTTTTGCAGATTGCCCTTGGCCATAATTTGTCCCAGCCAACGCCAGCTTTCTTTAATGGTGTCACCCGGATAAAAAACCTGAAAATAACGCTGAGCGCGGCCTTCGTTGTTGACCATGGTGCCGTCGGTTTCGGTAAAAGGCCCGACCGGCACAATTAGGTTCGCTTTGTCCGTTGTCGGGTTTTGCAAATAATGCAGCACGATAATATGTTCAAAGGCATCCAAAAGTTTATCGACCTTGTCCGTTTCCAGCCGCCGGTAAAGGTCATTCTCCAGCACAATCAAAGCATCGTATTTTTCGGACAAAGCTTTTTCGAAAGCCATGTTCAAATTCTTTTCGTCAAGCAAAGCCAAACCGGCGCTGTTGGCCTCCGGCAAGGTTAAAAAGATCCACGGAGTTTTTTGTCGTTTTTTAAGGGCGATTGCAATATTGGCCGCGCCTTCAAGCAGGGTTTCGTCCTGCAGCGATGTGCCGCTGACGATGAGCGGCTGTTTGGCGTTGAGCAGCTCGTCCCCGATTTGTTTGGCCAGGGCCTTTTCGGAATCCGTTAAAGCGGAAACTTCCGGCGCCTCGGGATCGATGTAATGGGCCACGGCTTGCGCCAAACGCGCAATGTTTTGCGGAACCTGTCGGTAGGTGGCTGTGGCGATATCGTCCAATTTGGTTTCGGTCGGCGTTAACACGAAGAACGGCCCGCGTTCGTCTTGCAAAAGCTCGTCCACGGCGCGTTCGTTCCACGTGGGAATGTGCATTTTTTCAGGCAGCTCCAGCGGACGTTTACGCGAAGCCTGCCGCAAACTCAAGGCCAACATGGGTGCCGTGTTGGTTACGTCTTCGCCCAAAACCACAACCACGTCGGCGTTTTCCGTTTCGCGCAGGGAAGGCACCTCGGCCGGGCTCTCCCGAAGGATTTGCAAAGCCTTTAACGTTAAGCGCTGATCGACTTCATTCACCCCGGCAAAAAAGTTGTCTTTGCCCACCATCATTTGCAGGGCATGATTGGCTTCCAGCGAGGCGCGCGGCGAGCCGATGCCCAGGAAACGCGCATTTTTCTTGAACAATTTTTCGAAGTAATTAAAAACGGTTTTCTGATCCACTTCTTCCAATTGACCGCTGGCCTGTCCGCGACGCAACGGTTCACGCAGGCGCAGATCGCTGTTTACGTATTCGTAACCGAACCGGCCGCGATCGCAAATAAAGTAGCCGTTCACTTTTTCGTTGTAGCGGCTGGTAATGCGCCGAATGGTGCCGTAGCGTTCTCCGGCAATAATATTACAGCCAAGACTGCAATTCTGGCAAATCGTCGGTGCGGTGGTCAAATCCCACTTGCGTGTGTAATGTTCTTTAAAAATCTTATCCGTGAAAACACCGGTCGGGCAAACTTCAACCAGATTGCCGCTGAATTCATTCTGCAAAACCCCGTCTTCGTACCGGCCGAAATAAACGCGATTGCGCGAGGCAAAGACATTGAAATCGCGCCCGCCTGCGTAATCCCGATAAAAACGGACACAGCGGTAACAGGCAATACAACGGTTCATTTCGTGATTAATAAACGGCCCGAGATACTGATTTTTATGCGTGCGTTTGTTGTATTCGTACCGGCGGTAATTGTGGCCGGACATTAAAGTGACATCCTGCAAATGGCATTCGCCGCCCTCGTCACACACCGGACAATCGTGCGGGTGGTCGGTCATGGTCAGTTCGATTAAATTGGCGCGGAATTGCTTCACTTCCGGATCGTCAACCGAAATGCGCATGCCGTCCACAACCGGTTCCATGCAGGACATGACAATGCGCCCTTTTGTATCCTTTTCATCCGCGTATTTTTTTACGGCGCATTGACGGCAGGAACCCACCGAACCCATGGCCGGATGCCAGCAAAAATAGGGCACATCAATTTTTAATGAAAGCAATGTTTGCAAAAGATTATCTTTAGGCTCAACTTCGTAATCTTTGCCATCTATGTTAATTTTTACCATGTCTTAAGACCTCCAGGGGCAGCGTTTCTCTTTAATGTGACGCTCGAAATCTTCGCGGAAATATTTTAAGGCGCTCTGTAAAGGCTCCATGGCGCCTGGAGCCAAGGGGCAAAACGTGTTGCCGGGGGCCAAAGTTTTGGTCATGCCGGCTAAAATATCAAGGTCTTCCATTTTACCGGTTCCGTTTTCAATGGATGTTAAAATCTTTTCCGTCCAGGGCAGACCTTCCCGGCAAGGCGTACACCAACCACACGATTCCTGCGCGAAAAAGTGTTCGAGATTTCTAACCATACCCACAACGCAGGTTTTATCGTCCAAAACAATCATGGTGCCCGTGCCAAGACGGCTTCCGGCCTCAGCCACGCCTTCGTAATCCAACTTAATATCCAGATGATCTTTGGTTAAGAAATCGGTTGAAGCGCCGCCTGGCAGCAATCCTTTGAATTGCAAACCGTCGCGCATGCCCCCTGCGTATTCTTCCAAAACTTCGCGCAAGGTAATGCCCAAGGGCAGTTCCCACAGGCCCGGATTTTTAACTTTGCCGCTTACGCCGAAAAGTTTGGTGCCCGCATCTTCGCTTAAGCTAATGCTTTGGTACCAATCGGCGCCGTTGCGTAAAATGTGCGGCACATTGCTCAACGTTTCAATATTGTTGACAATGGTCGGTTTGCCGAACAAGCCGCTGGTTTGCGGAAAAGGCGGTTTGGGACGCGGATTGGCGCGTTTGCCTTCCAACGAATTCAAAAGAGCGGTTTCTTCACCGCAAATGTAACGTCCGGCGCTGGTGTGCAGATAAAGATCGAAATTAAATCCGCTGCCTAAAATGTTTTTGCCTAAAAGGCCTGCATCGTAGGCTTCTGCAAGGGCCTTTTCGATAATCTGCGCGCCCTTTTTGTAAGCCCAGCGTAAAAAGATGTAACCGATCTCCGCCTCGATGGCATAGGCGCTGATGATCATACCTTCGATCAACTGATGGGGATTACCTTCGATCAGTAAGCGGTCTTTAAAGGTGCCGGGTTCCATTTCATCGCCGTTGGCCACCAGGTACTTGGGACGGGGCGCATCCGGCCCCAAAGGTACAAAACTCCATTTGAGTCCGGTCGGAAATCCCGCGCCGCCGCGGCCACGTAAACCGGCACGTTTAACCGTTTCCTGCACTTCTTTGGGCGTCATTTTCAAGGCTTTTTTAAGGCCCTCGTAACCGCCCGTTTTCCGATATTCGGCGGCTGTTAAA
Organism: Calditrichia bacterium; assembly: GCA_027039465.1. Classification (GTDB taxonomy): domain Bacteria; phylum Calditrichota; class Calditrichia; order Calditrichales; family Calditrichaceae; genus Caldithrix. Next base: position 7,230 of record JALWEA010000382.1, read on the forward strand.
TACTCACCGGGACGAATATGTTGTGTTAAAGGTCTTTCCATGTGCATTCAATTCGTTATTTGTATTTTTCCAAAATTTCGTCAATTTTTTCAGGCGTCAAATTTCCGTAAAGTTCATTATCGACCATCATGGCCGGAGCGCGGTCACAGGCGCCCAGACAGGGAATGGTCAAAAGGGTAAAGCGGTTGTCTTTGGTCGTCTGCCCGATATCAATGCCCAATTTTTGCGAAAGGTGGTCTTTCAGATTTTCGTAACCCATAATCCAGCAGCTGACGCTATCGCACATTAAAATCACGTGTTCACCCACGGGCTTGCGGAAAATAAGGTTGTAAAAAGTAGCAACGCTGTCCACTTCATCGGGTGTCATTTCCAACAGCCTGGCAATGTCTTCCACATTTTCGTCCGAAACGTAGCCGCGATGGAATTGCACCACCTTCAGCGCTTCGATAACCGCCGCTTGTTTGCGCGGATAATGGGCGAAATGTTCTTCTATTTCTTTAATTTCTTTTTCTGAAAGCATGGTTAAATCCGTCAAAATTTTTATTTATCAACATCTGCTAATACGTAATCGATACTTGCCAAAATGGCCAACAAATCGGCAATGGTGTGGCCGCGGCTGATATAAGGCACCATTTGAATGTGTGCAAACGACGGCGTGCGAATGCGCGTACGGTAAGACATGGTGTTGCCGTCGCTGATCAGATAATAGCCGTTGTTGCCCTTGGTTGCTTCAATGCCGAAAAAGGCTTCACCCGGAGGAATAACCGGCCCCCAACTGACATTCAGGAAATGGTTGATTAATGTTTCAATATCGTGCATGGTGCGTTCTTTGCGCGGCGGCGTGGTAACGGGATGATCCGATTTGTACGGGCCTTCCGGCATGTTGTTCATGCACTGTTCGATGATGCGCAGGCTTTGGTTCATTTCTTCCATGCGCACCAACGCCCGATCGTACGCATCGCCGTTTTGGCCGGTCGGAATGTCGAATTCAAATTGTTCGTAACCGGAGTAAGGCCGTTTTTTACGAAAATCCCATTCAAAACCGGTGGCACGCAAACCCGGGCCGGTAACGCCCCATTCGATGGCTTCTTCGGTGGTGTATGCCCCGATGCCCACGGTACGCGCTTTGATGATTTTATTTTTCAGCACCAATTTGTCGTAAGTTTTAAGCTGTTTGGGGAAATGCCTGATGAAATCGCTGACCATTTTTTCCCAGCCCTTGGGCAAATCCTGAGCCACACCGCCGATGCGGAACCAGTTGGGATGCATGCGGTCTCCGGTAATGGCGCTGATGATATCGAAGATGCGTTCACGATCGTTAAAAGCGTAAAATACCGGCGACATTTGTCCGATGTCTTGCGCAAAAGTACCGAACCAAACCAAATGGCTGGACAGACGGAACAATTCGCTGAGCATGATGCGAATGACCTTGGCCCGGTCGGGTACGTCAATACCGGCCAATGTTTCGACCGCCTGCACATAAGCGAAGTTGTTCATCACTCCGCCCAAATAATCGATGCGGTCGGTGTAAGGAATGTAGGTGTGCCAACTTTGCCGTTCGGCCATTTTTTCCGCGCCGCGATGATGGAAACCGATATCCGGTACCGCATCCACGATTTCTTCACCGTCCAATTGTAAAATAATACGCAGCACGCCATGGGTACCCGGATGCTGCGGGCCCAAATTCAGGAACATGAAATCCGTATCGTCACTGGCCCGTTTTAAGCCCCATTCTTCGGGTTTGAATTTCAGGGCTTCCTGTTCGCGATCCTGCTTGTCGTCCGGTAGGCGGAACGGCCCCATTTCGGTCGCACGCGCCGGATGCTCTTTACGCAAAGGATGACCTTCCCAGGTAGGGGGCATGATCAACCGTTTTAAATGGGGATGTCCGTCGAACTTGATGCCGAAGAAATCGAAGGTCTCCCGCTCGTACCAGTTTGCGTTGGTAAAAACGGAGGTCACGGTGGGAATGTGAGGATATTCACCCTGTAAAGCCACTTTAATGCGCACGTCCGAATTGCGATCAAACGAAAGCAGGTGGTAAACCACCGTAAAATCGGCCTGCGGCAAATTTTCTTTGTGCTGCCGTGTGCGTTCGTCGATGGCCGTCAGATCGTAAAGCATTTTGTAAGGCTTGGGGACTTCATTCTTCAGATAACTCAAAACATCGGCAATTTTTTCTTTGGGAACGTAAACCGTGGGCAAACCGTCTTTGGTTTGCTGAACGTGCAGTGACGATGCTCCGAATTTTTCTTTTAATTGATCCAGTACGCTTTGATCGTAAGTCATAAGTTCTTAATACTTTATTTTAGTTGTCAATAGTTAAGAGTTAAGAGTAAACAGGCTTTAATCACATGAAACCGTATCATTTACTCTTAAATGTTTTTTAGATTTCATCCGGTGGCCGCAAATAGGTCGTTTTCTTCTTTTCGACCCAGCGCTTGGGTTGAAGGGCCTGCTTCTTGGGCCGAATGACGCCTTGCGGGCCGATCACCCAGCTCAGCGGCCGTTTTTCCTTGCCGATGGCTTCCTGCAA
>JALWEA010000383.1 GCA_027039465.1 Calditrichia bacterium
ACGTAAAATAAAGGTCGTAATTCTTCGAATGCAGCGGTTTTAATTTGTAATTATTCCAGGCCAAAGCCGCACCGGTCGTTACATCGATACGCGGAATGATGGCGCGATAATCCGGATAGGAGAGTGTTGTGGAGTAGGAAAGGCGCACATCAAACCATGGAAAAGGTTTGTAACGAATATTAATATCCGGCAACCAATAGGGATGATTTACGGTAACCGTGGTGTCCGTGGAATGGTCGTATTTGTAGTAGGAAAGAGCTGTTTGCTGTCCTCGGGTTCCGGAATAGGTGGTTTGCAGATTTTGGTAGCGAATACCGGGAATGATGGTTAATTTGGGGCCGACATTAATCGTGGCCATTAAATAGCCGGCAGTCATGATTTCATGCCCCGCATAATTATTGGTTACCGACAAGTAGTTGTTGCGCGCATAAGCTTCTTTGGCTCCGTTTTTGGCAAATTTATCCACATTGGCCTGACAGAATTCAATCAGTTCCCTGGCCAGATCGAAATCGATGGGATTGTGCATTTGAAATTCACCGTTAAGCATGCGTCCGTAATTGTAAGTGGTATCCACAAAAAACGAGAGAGGAATGGACGTGTAATCATGCGTTTTAATGCCGAAGTGCTTAACGATTAAATACGTAGCGCCGCGTGCGCTGGGCGAAACCAATGAAGCATTGGTGCCGTAAACTTCCGAGGTGTACGATCTTTTTTGCCGACGATACTTTCCGCCGAATTTAATGACGGATGTGATTTTATCGCTAAAATTAAAAGGAATTTCGAAGTCCATCGATCCCATATAGCTGCGTTCCATTGCATAGTTATTATTGGTGGAAACCGTGTTCAATTTTGTTTTTTTAGGATTCGAAAGCACCGAATCCGCTACTACGTGAGGATCAAGGTTCGTCTGATTCTGAAATTCACTGATATTGGCAGGCGATTGATAAAACGTTACCGCCCAATTGTCTGGATTTTTGGTTTCGGAAAAATTGTGGGCGAATTTCATATTGGCGTGCAGAAAAGAAAATCGTTTATCGAATTCGAGCGTATTGTGAATCATATTGATTTTCTGATTGACATAGGCCAATGTGTACAAATGTTGATTTCCGTTGATGTTCATTGTTTCGTAACGATCGGTAATTTTGGTTGTGCTGGAGCCAACGAAATTGGAAAAATTGATTTTACCGTCCGGTAAGCGATAATCAAGAACAAGGGCTCCGTCAAGGCGTTTTCTGTCACGCGGGATATTGTGAATGTTGATGGCCTGGGTTACGTAATGAACTTCGTCATTGGTTGCATTGGAATATGCGGCTGAAAATTCATTGGAAGTTAGGTTACGCCGTTCAAGGCTGGCCTGCATGAATATGCCTAGTTTACGGTTAAATAAACGCGTTTCGATGCTGGGAACAAATTTGTAATTATTGTACTTATTGTAGGCATTGGAAAGTCCCGTGTAACCGCCTTGGGCAATTAAATGAAAACCAAAAGGTTCTTTGGCCTCTTTCATTTTAAAATTGACAATGCCGCCCAAAACGTCCGCATCCTTGTCGGCGGTGACCGTTTTTGTAACTTCGATTTCCTGTAACATGCTGGATGATATTAAACTCAGATCGGTACTGCGGTCATTGGGATTGGATGAACCCATACGAACGCCGTCGATTGTAATGACATTGTATTTGGGCGATAAACCGCGAATGACCACTTGATTCCCTTCGCCGTTGGAACGAATGATGGATACACCGGGAATACGACTGATGGCTTCGGCGGCAGTGGCATCCGGATGTTCTTGAATTTGTTCGGAAGAAACCACATTGACAATGGATTTTGCGGAAAGTTGTTGGTTAATGGCCGCCTTTTGACCGCTGGCCTGGGAAGTGACAACGATTTCTTCTCCTTGAAGCGCTTGCGGATGTAATTTGATCTTTTTAACAATGACTTCATTCGCTTTAATCGTAACAGGCATATCTATTTTTCGATAGCCAACATAAACAACGCGTAAAGTGTACTTGCCTGGAGGAATATTGGTTATGGTAAAGTAGCCGTCCAAATCCGTTGAGCTACCGATGCCCGTACCGTTTAAAAAGACGTTGGCACCGGGAAGAGGCGCATTGGTTTGGGCATCACGTACAAATCCTTTAATCGTCCCTTTGCCTGAAGCCAAAGTTTGCACAGCTAACATTAAAATCAGGAAAAGAGAAAAAACGGAAAGCGTAGCTTTCTTATTTAACATAAGCCCTCCTAATTTATTTTGAGCTAAATTTTTTAATTATTGTTTTCCATTAACAACGCTGCCGATCCAAGTACCGCATAATTTTTATCCGGTCGGGAGATACGAATTTCCACCGTGTTTTTGTGGATCGGTAAAAGATTTTGTTCCATGGCTTTTTGGGCCGGTTCAAACAATAAATCACCGGCTTTAGTAATACCGCCCGAAAAAACAATGGCTTCCGGGTTCAAAAACGCCACAACATCCGCTAATTTTTCACCTAAAATTTTTCCGGTATAAGCGTAAGTTTCTATGGCAAGTCGATCCCCTTGCAGCGCAAGGTTGGTAATGATTTCGGGAGACAATTGATTAAAAGGGTAGTCTCGGAGCAGACTATCTTCTCGTTCCAAGCAAAGAAGTTCAAAAGCGGTTCTTCGGATTCCATTAGCGGAGACGTAAGTTTCCAAGCATCCTGTTTTCCCACAAGAACAAATACGTTGACTGCCATGCACTTTAGTATGGCCCAATTCACCGGCAAAACCGGATTGGCCGTTAAGAATCTTTCTATTAACGATAATACTACTGCCTAATCCGGTACCTAAAGTAATGTGAACAAAATTTTGCAAGTCTCGGGCTATGCCGAAATACATTTCTCCGAGAGCCGCTGCATCGGCATCATTAATCATTTTTACAGGTAGCTGATATTTAGTTGAAATCATTTGAGCCAAGTCGATACGTCCCCAGTTAAAGTTCTTAGGACTTTCAACCAAACCCAATTTGTTATTAACGCTCGGAGCTCCAATTCCGATCCCTTTCAAATCGTTCTTATGGGAATTTAATAAGCGATCTATTTCGTTTTCCATATTGGCCAAAAAAACATCAACAGGCTCATGGGCATAGGTGGGCATTGTTTTTTGCGCCAAATAATTTCCCTTAATGTCTACCAAACCGATAACGGTGTTGGTTCCTCCGATATCGATTCCGATGTAAAAGTCATTTTTCTTCATGGCAATCTTCGCTAATATTGGTTGATTCAACCAACTAATTTATTCCCAAATTGTATCAAATTGTAATTTTATAATCATTGAAAAAATGTTCGATTACAAGGGTGGCGGCTCCGATTAATCGCGGCCGCTCTTTTAAGGATGAGCGCAGAATTTTGGTTTCTTTCTCCAAGCCGAAAAAACTGCGATCCGCCAATCCTTTTAAAATCTTATGATAAACAATATCCCAGGCTTGCAAAATATGTCCGCCGATTACGACTGCCTGCGGATCCAAAGCGCGAATAATGAAAGATGTACCAATACCCAAATATTCACCGGTTTCTTCCAAAACTTTTATGGCTGTTTGATCGCCGCTTTTGGCCGCTTTAATGACATCTTTGATCAGAATTGGTTGGCTCTCATCGGGTTCGATGTTTTTTCGTGCCAAATAGCGTTTAACGGTGGCTCGGTCTGATGCATAAGCTTCCCAGCAGCCTTTGTTACCGCATATACAGGAAATTCCGTTTTCGAAAATAGGGATGTGGCCGAATTCTCCAGCCGCGTGGGAAACACCTTCCACAACCTTACGGTTAATGACCACTCCCGTACCTAAGCCCGCACCGACGGAAACAAAGACAAAGTTAGAGAAATTTTTAATGGCACCCGTACCGAACCATAATTCGGCCAGGGCAGAGGCTTTGGCGTCGTTGTAAAAACGCAATAAATGAATGTCCGGATCGTTGTCCAAAAAGATTTGTCCCAGTTTGACATTCTTCCAGCCGAGGTTCGGGGCGACAAGGACATGCCCGTTTTCGGGATCCACCAAACCGGCAATAGTTACACCGATGCCTTCCAATTCGGAAATGCGTTTTTTCTCCATTAAAGCATGTAGTTGTTCAAGAGCTTTGCGCACATATTCTTGGGGCGTTGTATTTTCCGGTATTTTTTCGCTTTTGGCGACAATTTTACCTCCGATATCGAACAAGGCAACACGAATGATTTTGGTGTCAAAGTTGATAGCACCTACATGAAAACGGGAGACGTTCAAACGCAGTTGCAACGGATTGCGGCCGACCTTGCTATCCGGGACCAATTCTTCCAAAAGATAGCCGTTCTCCAAAAGTTCCGCGACAATGCTGGAGACCGTGCTCTTGTTCAGTTGGGTAATACGGGAAATGTCCACACGAGAGATCGGCTGACGCTCGCGAATGAGGTTTAAAATAACGGCGCGATTGATATTGCGCACCAGTTTAGCATTTCCGCCGATTATTTTATTTTTTTTATCCGCCAAAGCGACCCCATAAATAATTGGTTGTTTAAATAAACTAATTGGATTATACAATATTTTTTACGGAAATGCAAATAAAAAATCATCCTTGAATGGAAAAAGAATTGCAAATTTACGAGAAGATGAAAGCAGGAGGAAAACGAAAAAAAGTGATATTGCTTGTTTATCAAAATTTTGGACTGATAGCTATCAGTCCAAAACACTTGTCATCTGACTGATAGCAATCAGTCAGATGCTTAATTTATTGAGGTCAATTTCAATCCTCTGCGTACATCTCTTCAATAAGGTCTTTGTAGTGTTTTTCAACTACTCTTCTCTTTATTTTCAAAGTGGGCGTAATTTCACCTTTCTCCTGCGTGAACATTTGAGCTAACAGTCTGAATTTCTTGATTTGTTCATAGCGGGCTAACGAGGCCGAAAGTTCGGCAATTCGTTGTTTGTAAAAAGCAATAATTTTTTCATTGTGCACCAATTCTTCCGGCGAAGCATATCGGATTCCGTGCGATTTGGCGTATTCGCTCAATGCTTCAAAGTTAGGGACAACCAAGGCGGTAATGTATTTCCGTTTGTCCCCGATGACTGCAATCTGTTCAATGTAATAATCCTGTCCAATGAGCGATTCAATGCGCTGAGGCGCAATATTCTTTCCTCCGGCCGTGATAATGATATCCTTTTTGCGATCCGTAATATGCAGAAAACCTTCATCGTCCAGATATCCTATATCGCCCGTTTTAAACCAACCGTCCGGCGACAAAACTTCAGCCGTTAATTCCGGCTTGCGAAAATAACCTTTCATCACATTTTCGCCTTTGACCATAATTTCGCCGTCTTCGGCAATTTTCACCTGGCAAATACTAACCACCGTACCTGGCGTTCCGAATTTAAAGCGATCCATGCGATTGCATGAAACAACAGGCGAAGTTTCCGTTAAACCGTAGCCCTGCGCAATAAAAATACCGGCTGCAAAGAAAAATTCCTCGATTTCCGAAGACAAGGGTGCGCCGCCGGCCGAAAAAAAGTTTAATCGACCGCCCATAATCTCACGAATTTTATTTAGTACAAGCTTACGCGCCAAATGGTGTTTTAAGGTTAAAGTTGCGGAAGGTTTTTCTTTTCTAAATTTTTTGTATTGATAGGCCTTACCTGTTTCAACCGCCCAATTAAAAAGCGCGCGTTTAATGGCCGGTTCTTTTTCCATGGTCGCATACACTTTAGCGTACATTTTTTCGTAAAGTCTGGGCACCCCAACCATAAATGTGGGACGCACTTCTTTAAAATATTCCAAAATTTCTTTCGGATTTTCACAGTAGTAAACGGTTACGCCATGAGATTGTGTCCAGTGCGTGGATGATTTTTGATAGGAATGGCTGAAAGGCAGAAAGCACAATTCGATATCGTTTTCGCCAATGTCGAACAACGGGTCCAAGGCTTTAAACTGACTGATGATATTTCGCTGGGTCAGCATAACACCTTTGGGCAAACCGGTGGTTCCCGAAGTGTAAATAATGGTGGCTACATCTTCGATGTTTGCTTGCGCAAGGCGTTTGTAAAATGTTTCTGTATTTTCGGCTTGCAAACCCTGATTGACAAAATCATCAAAATATTGAATCCGATCGTCGGTTTTTATTTTTAGCGTCCGGTCGAATACAACGATTTTTTTCAGAAACTTATTAGTAGGAAAAATTTCCATGGCTTTGTCGTATTGCGGCTGGCTACCCACAAACAGAAGGCCGATTTCGGCATCATTTATAATATATTCCAAATCTTCGGCCGAACTTGTGGCGTAAATGGTCGTGGTAATGCCACGAATGCCCATAATACCGTAATCGGCAATGGTCCATTGTGGCATGTTTTGCGAAAAAATACCGACCCGATCTTGCTCTTTTAAGCCAAATTGAAGCAGTGCCTGGCCGACGCCCCTGATTTGATCACCCATTGCACGCCAAGTGATATTTTTCCAGGTGTTTCCTTCTTTAAAATAAAGCGCAGGACGATCCTGGTATTTCTCTACGTTATTTAAGATGATTTCCGTTAAATGCCTTTTTTGCATGCTTATTCCTTTACAATTCAATGAATAATAAAATTCTAAACGGAAGTGCCGATTAAACTTGCGTTTTTTCTCAGTAGTTAAAAAAGAGAATTGCACCATCCAAAACTTTTTAAGTTAATAAAATCCTGATCATTGCAATGTAAAAATTGTGTAAAGTTTTTATGATTAAAGTGGTAAGGTTTCAGTCGTCTTCGTTTTTTTCGTTGCCAAACAATTTCATCCAGTAATTCACATCCACATTGTCCGGATTGTATTTTTGTCTCGATTCTTTGGGTAAATCCTGTTGCCCGGAAGTTTTGGACGAGGCGTAAAAGGCCTCGGAACGTATGAAATTTGCACCGAGGTCTCGGGCGGTTTTAAGGATTTCATTATCCGAACTGATAACGGTCCAATGGGAATGGGAGGTGTCCGTTTGTTTACGCAATATTTCCCGAATGATATCATCCGCTTCCTGCGGTTTGCGCGAAAAGAGCACTTCGACTGTCGATGCACTGCGCGGATAGTCAAAAATACCTTTTTTACCGTCAAAAACAAGTATCACCCGATTACGCCGGGTATTGATGCGCATTTGTACTATGTGGATAATCCGCTCGATGGCCGCGTAAAAATCTTTTTTCTGTAACAGCCATACGACTTCAGGAATTTTATGGCCTAAATTGTATCCGTCAATTAAATAGTTTTTCATGTTGCACCCACCATATTTTAAAGGGAATATAGGAAATTTCGATCAAAAAAGCAGGATGGCTTACGAATAACGCGTTATTCAATAAATGTAATGCAGCCTTTCCGGAGGAACCTAAATCTTTTCCTCTGTCAGCATGACAGCAAAAAATTTGTCTGTATGGCGCAAAGAGCGGCAAAATTTGCCCGTTTTAGTACATTTTGGGCAATGGCACATATTTTGTTGGCTTTCTGTGTGAACTTTTGGATTTTTGATTCGTTATATTCACATTAAAATTTTGGACTGATAGCTATCAGTCCAAAACATTTGTCATCTGACTGATAGCAATCAGTCAGATGGTCCTGAAAACGGAAGAAATAAAATTAACATCGCATGAGCCTCCGGATGACTCACGCGGCCGCAGAAATCCGGAGCAAAATGCAGACTTATTTATTTAAGAAAATAACAATCACATTAAATTGATTTAACGGAAAGGAGAATGTTATGTATCGCCTGAAACATTCACCCGCGCTTGTAATTGCTCTGATTGCCATTGGCGTTATTTTTGGTGTTGTATTAACCACCAGCTTCAATCTTGATTCCAAAACGGTCGCCGGACCGATGGATGGCAAAATTTACACCGAAGCAACCGGCTCATCCGATTCACAGGTAACGGCGGCTACCTTCAATCCCAATAAATTATTCACATCCATTGTGGAAAAAGTCCGTCCGACCATTGTTTCCATCTACACAACAAAAACCGTAAAAATGCCTGAAAATCCGTTTTTCTTTTTCTTTAAAGATTTCAGTGGTCCTGGAATGGGCATGAATCCTCACGGACAAAATCGGCAACCGGAATTAAAAGAACACGGATTAGGTTCGGGGATTATCATCAGCTCGGACGGCTATATTTTAACCAATAATCATGTGGTTGAGGATGTGGATGAATTACGTGTAAAACTGATTGATAATTCCGAGTACGATGCCAAAGTGGTCGGTACCGATCCTTCGACGGATATTGCCCTGATTAAAATCGATGCTAAAAATTTACCTGTTGCTGTTTTGGGTAATTCCGACGATCTGAAAATCGGTGAATGGGTTCTGGCTATCGGCAATCCTCTTAATTTAACTTCCACCGTAACTGCTGGAATTGTCAGCGCTTTGCATCGCAGCATTAATATTTTACGTCGTAATAATGTGCGCAGCATCGAAAATTTCATTCAAACCGATGCGGCTATTAATCCTGGTAACAGCGGTGGCGCTTTGGTTAATATGAAAGGGCAGGTGATCGGTGTTAACTCGGCCATTGCCACCAATACCAGTTATTACATGGGTTACGGATTTGCCGTACCGATCAATATTGCTAAAGCCGTTGTCGATGACATTATTAAATACGGTAAAGTTCGTCGCGGTTATTTGGGGGTTTATATTTCCGAAGTAACTCCTGTTACGGCCAAAGGCGTTAAGCTGGATAAACCGCGCGGTGTTTTTGTTACCAGCGTTATCAAGGGTAGTGCCGCCGATAAAGCCGGAATCAAAGAGGGAGATGTGATCTTGGCCGTGAACGGCAAGCCGGTAAACCGTACCAATGAATTACAGGCTAAAATCGGCGTGATGAATCCCGGCGACAAAGTGAAGCTCACCATCTGGCGTGACGGCAAAGAAATGACGATTACGGCCACGTTAAAAGCGCAAGGCAACGAAGAAAGCGGCGTAACCAGCGAAACCAAAGAGATCAGTAAAAAAGTGGACCTGGGTATGACTTTACGTGATTTGACGGATGAGCAGAAAAAAGATCTGGAAATCAAAGGCGGGGCGCTGGTAACCAATGTACAGGATTTTAGCGCAGCCTTGCAGGCACGTATTGTTCCTGGAGATGTGATAATTGAAGTTGAAGGCAAGAAAGTGAAATCAGTGGCCGATTTTTACAAAAAAGTCAACAAATTCAAACCGGGCGACGTAATTAAACTGAAATTGCGTACAAAACAGGGCAATGAGAAATTCGATCGTCTGGTCTTTTTGGAAATTCCGCAGAAGAAAAAGAATAAATAACCGGTCTTTAACAAAAATCCTTTAAATCTGTTCTGATAATCTTAAAAGCCATCTCGTTTTCGGGGTGGCTTTTTTGCTGCCATTATTTTTCACGTTGGCACGCCGCTTTCTGACGTGATTTGTCCTTTTGTGTCATATTGACAGCCGATAGCTAAAACAGTAAAAAAGTCGGATGCTGTCTAATTTATTGATTTTAAAGTACTTTAGTCCTTAGTGTTTTCGTTGGCACGCCATTTGCAATTCTTCCTGCAAAAAATGAAAATGAAAACTTTTAAAAAGGAGGAAATGAATTATGGGAAAAATCATAGGAATTGATTTGGGTACAACGAACTCGGTTGTTGCCGTAATGGAAGGTGGCGAACCGGTTGTTATTCCGAACTCCGAAGGTGCCCGTACGACACCGTCGGTAGTTGCATTTACCAAAAAGGGAGAACGTTTGGTTGGCGCACCTGCAAAACGGCAGGCA
>JALWEA010000384.1 GCA_027039465.1 Calditrichia bacterium
TATTAGTGTGCCAAAGGTTATTCTTTTTACCATAGCTCCATCGCCTGTTAATTTAACTTGTCTCATTTCTTTTCTTAAGATAAGACAAGATGCGATGCATGGCAACATTTCCCAAACCTTTAACGGCAACAGTGCTGTTTTCCTGCAAATTTTGTTCAAGAACCCGAACAACTTCATTAACGGTATTAACGGAAAACATCAATTTTTTATCGGATTTAATCATATTAAATCCCTGACCGATGAATTTGGCATATTCACCGACCGTAATCAGCACGTCAATCGGTAAGGCTGATAAAAAATATCCCATATTCAAATGTTGTTGTTCCACATTAATGCCCGTATCGGCCATATCTCCGACAATAAGTACCAGTTGTTCGGAATAAGGAGCGAAGGTCGTCAGCACTCTTGCGGCTTTGCTCAGGGAACGAGGCGTACCGATGTAACTTTCGTCGATAACATAATGGCTCCCGATACGCATGACGCGCCCGCGTCCAGGCGGCATGGTAAAGCGGGTTTGCAAAATTTCCACAATTTCATCCAGTGTAAAACCTAAGTGAAATACACAAGCGACGGCCGCTAAAAAATTATACAAATCCTGAATACTGTAAATCGGCAGTTGAAGCTGAAATTTTTTATTTAAACGAAACTGCATGCCTAGCGGGCCGGCCTGTTCGATATCGCAGGCAAAGAAATCGGCATGCTGGTTTAAACCGAAAAAAATGATCTGTCGCGTGTTTAAACTTTTTGCGATATTGAAACTGAGTTCATCGTCCTTATTCAGGATAGCAATGCCATCCTGCTCCAAATATTTTAGGAGAGATGTTTTTTCCAAGGCAACTTTGAGCATGCGGTCCAAATAGTTTAAATGAGCGTCGCCCAAATTGGTCACAATCCCGATATTCGGACGAATCAGATGGAAGAGATCCACGAAATGCTTGCCGCGCAGATAATCCAATTCAAACAGCGCGTAATCATATTCCATGGATAGTTTTTTCAGCGTACGAAGATTATTACGAACATCGCCGCTGCCGTTGTGGTGACGCAAGACTTTACCTCTTGAAGCAAGAATGGCTTCGATCATGGTTAGCGTCGTTGTTTTGCCCAAGTTTCCCGTTATCCCGATAACAGGATTGGTGTAAGCTTCCCGTATGGCATGCAGATGTTTTTTCTCAATAACCGGCATGGTAACAAATGTATTCTCGAACAACGAATGGCCCCCTTCTATTTTGCAGAATTAACCCCATTCTTCATTACAATTCCGAAAGGCGAATCCTCAATATAAACAATTTAAGGAAAAGAAGTGAGAAAAAAATTGAGATGTAACACGTTTAAAATGAAAATTTTTTGACCGGAAAAATTTTCATTTTCAGAAGAATTCCTTCGTCCCATATCGCGCTTTCTGTTTTTACGATTTACATAATAATATCGTCAATGCGTAATGAGGCATTAGTGATCTGGTTGCTATTTTCTCAATAAAAAGCAAAATAGAAGGAGCAATTTTTCCCGCTAAAATAGCTACTTTGGTATTAGGCTTATGACTGTGATCAAAAAATAACGGGATGAATGACTTCTGTTTATTGCAAATACCTTTTTGATGCACGGAACCATGGATGGCGCCAAAAATTAATTGGGAATTGTGAACTTGGAACTGGGGCGGCAAACGTGTCGCGGTACCGGGATGTTTCAAAATACGATTCTATTTTAAAGAGGATTGTTAGCTTTAGACTTTAGGCCGGGGATCAAAGATAATAAAAATATCAAAAAATTAGGATGTTTATGTCCTTTAAAAGTAAATTGTAATATTAATCATAACCCTAAAGGGCGGAAAAAATTTTGTTCTGCATTTTGTCCCCAGCGTAAACGCTGGGGCTAACGGCGTTCGGTAGATTTGAAACATTTGCGAATTTCTTATTTACCCCATCCCCCTTTCCTACGAATCGTTCCGATGCTCGAGATTTTCATTAGGAAGGGTGCCAATTAGCTGCGGGTATTTGGTGAATTGTTGGGTTGAAGTGATTGCGTGCCCACCGGCACGCAAGAATGTGACCAAAGGTCAAGTGATTGAGACGAGACGAAAAATTTCTTACGTCCTTTGCTGCTTTGAAGGGGATTGCTTCGTCGCTTCGCTACTATTGACATGTTGTGGCGCGTCCGTCCCTCGATACGATTCTGCCTGTTGATCCCCACTTTGTAAAAATAGCTCATTGTCGGCAGAATCACTCGGGAACCGGACGCGGTGGCCTGTCATTGCGAACGAGGAACGAGTGAAGCAATCCATAACACTATTTAAGCCATTTCCCAAATAACAGGCCATTGCCGCTTTGGAGAGGATTGCTTCACTCTTCCGCTCGCAGGCTCGCGGGATCGTTCGTAATGACAGCCCTTTACGATTAACGAATATACGGATAACGCATAAGATACACGAATAACGATGCCCATTTAACCATTTAACTAATCAACCATTCAACTCTTACATGCTTAACTAAAAAACAGCTTCACATAAAACAACGGATTGGCTAATTTGGTTTTGGGAATTTGATTGGCCATCATGCCACTAATGATTTCCCGCACATGCTGACTGTAAGCGGCTTTTTTAATGACAAAATTCAGCAAAAAGCGGATGCGCCCTATGTGCTGCAACTTGGTACTTACGGCCAGCTCATCGCCAAGTATTTGCCACAATTCACGATCATATTTGGCCAAAAAGGCTTCGCTGAAATCATTGGCCTGTTTGGCTTCGGATGTTATTTGCGCCGCAATTTTACCGGAATACAACGCATTGCCGATACCCTCTCCGGTAAAAGGATCAATTAATCCGGCGGCATCGCCCAACAGTAAAAATCCGTTGCCGTAATTTTTGCGATGCTTACTGCCAACGGGCAAATTCCAGCCGGTCGGCTCTTCCAGCGGTTCCGCTTCGGCAAAACGATCTCTTAAAAAATCGCTTTGCAATGCATTGGCCATGGCCTGTTTTAAATTAATCTTTTTCTTTTTCATAGCCTGATGCAGCATGCCGATGCCCACATTGGCTTTGCCGTCATCGGCCGGGAAAAGCCACAAATAGCCTGGAATTACTTCATCCAGGTAATGCAATTCAATTTCATCGGTCAAACCTTTTACGTTGCGATAATATTGACGCAAGGCCACTACCCAATGTTGCGGGTCATGTTCGTACAATCCGGTCTCCCGTGCAACAACGGAATGGAAGCCGTCCGCCCCAAAGATCAACGGTGCATGTAATTCAAACGGTTTATCGTTACCGTGATCCATCCCTTTTACACCGACCACTTGTTGATTCTCAAATAACAAATGGCGGACTTCGTGCTTTTCACGCAGGTCTGCAACCTGACGGACTTTATCGGCCAAAAAGGCGTCAAACACCAGGCGACGGATAACCAGCCCAGGCGGCAACCCGTTGCGCTTATCTCCTAACAGCGGAATATTGACCATATCGTGTAAGGCATTGCCGAAGGTAATCGAACTGGCCAAAGCATGAGGCAATCGCTGCACTTCTTCCAGCAAGTCCAAATCCTTTAAAATGGTCATGGATTTACCGGAAATGGCATCTCCGCAAATTTTATCCCGCGGAAAGACGGACTTTTCCAACACGCACACCTTCAGTCCTTGGCGGGCGGCAAATAAGGCGGCGGCGGAACCCGCCGGACCGGCACCGATAATTATCACATCAAATTGAGATTCCATATTCGTTCCTCAAATCGTTTCATTCGGTCAATTGCTTAATCACTTCTTCAATACGATGCGCGCAAACGCGGCAAAATGGTTTGTCCCCATTTTGAAACATCACGCAATCCAGCATGGGACGATACATCCCCTTGGAAACATATCCGGCGCCTTCAAAAGCGCCTACCTTGCCGTAGTATTTTTCGGTTTTCAAAAGGTCCTTTAAACGGGCGACCATTTTTTTCGACCATGCATCCGATTCTTTTCGTTTGGCCTCAATGATTTTCTTCGGCGCTTTGGTGCGTACCAGACGGGCAATTTCTTCATTAAATTTTTTGCGCCCTTTTTGATATTCCACTTGCAGACTGTCGTAAAGATGTTTGCGCCAGGGCGTTGGTACGGGCACGCCCGGATCGGCCAGGTTTCTCCATTTTAATTTTTTGGGATTTAATAAGCGGGTGATATTGGGTTCCGTGGGTTCAACACCTTCGGGATAAAAATCGTCGTAAGCGGTCGTGGCCGAATAATATTCGTCCGCCAACCCGGCAAAAGAGTGACCGAACTCATGAATCATTACATTGGTGCTCCAAACATTATCGGTGGTAAAATCCATGTAAAAATTGTAGATGCCGCCGCCTCCGTAACGTTTACTGTTAACCATGATAATCAAAGCATCGTACGGTACGGCCGAGGCCACATCGTGCAACGTGCGGTTATCTTCGGTTAATAAGTAGCGCGGCGAACCCAGGGAATTGAAGGTGCAATTTAAAAGCGTATTGCGGAAAATATTATGCGTCGGCTCGTCGCATCCGGATTCGTTTGAAGCCTTAAATACACCGTAAATATTAATTTTATCCTGATATTCGGAAAAAGGCGCTTTATTCAACAGCACTTTGCCGAAACGTTTTAAATCTTTACGAAATTTAAGACTATCTTTTTCGGTGTAACCTTCGGCGATGAAGGCGATATCCACGCATTGATGCGTAGGACCGACAATATGTTCTTTAATAACGCGAGCGCCCAAACTGCGCTTTTCATTGCTGAATGCGAACTTGCCCACCACCAATTTCTTCTCGAAAATCGGCTGTAAATTATTTTCGCGATCTCTAGAATACCATTTGACAACCACGGTTCGCCTGGGCCATGGAATCAAAACGGTCTCGTGGTAAGTGCGCATTACCCCTTGTTTAGCCGGTTCCGTGGTTTGATATTCATCGAAATAGCTGTTGTATCCCTTAAGAAATAACAACTGTTTCCCACTGGAATCGACCACGGTAATCATATATTTACCGTTATTGAAAGGGTCAATCAATTTGCTTTTCGGCCCGGCCCAAACGGGTTGCAAATACAGGCGATCGATGGTAATGAATTCTTTGTCATGATTGCCGATGCGGTAATAATCGATGCGCAAGGTACTGTCGGCAAAAAATTTTTGGAAGGTGCTTTGCCCCCAAATAAAAAGCGGTAGCAACATCAATAAAAAAATTTTAGATTTCATACTCATTGACTTCCCTGCCTTTGGTTAAAAATGAAATTTCAGAAAATAATGGATTGTATGCAAGGCGGGTGTTCAATAATTAAAAACAAAACGTCACGCCTAAATTATGCGATAATTTATAAATGAAGGATTAGCAGGGCTAAATAACGGTTATAGTATCAGTGACATTTTTTAACTTTTAATTCCTAATCTAATCACTGTTTACATCTTTTTGATTTTTGGATTCAAACCAGCGCTTGGCAATAAATAAAATCCGCCCGTCCGGCAAAAAGGACGGCGCCCAGCCAAGGCCCAAATCCTTAATTTCTTTTGTTTTAATGTTAATCAGTTTAATGTGTGAATTGTAAGGCGGACTGGTAGTCAGCGCAGTCAGAGAGCCATCCGGCGAAAAATTAAAACAAAGCGGCGTATCCATATCATCATTTAATCGATCGCTGAAATCGGCTAAAATTTTACCTGTTGAGTCGAATACAAATAACTTACCGTAAGGAGCGATGGCAATATTTCCATTCGATAAAACCACAATCGGACTAGCCGAAGGATTCACTTGATAAATCAATTTATTATTACTGCCGTCACGATTAATCCTATAAAGGCCTGAAAGAGACTTGGAACCGGGAACGAAATAGTAAATCCGCGTGGCGTTTCGATTAAAGGTCGGTACAGAAAATTGACTGTTTTTAACTGCACCTGATGTATTATCAATAAGTTTTGTTAATTGATCGGCGTTTTCGTCAAGCAGCATAATTGCCGCGTAATGATTTTTTGTTCCTCGCCGGACAAAAACGACTTCCTGGCTAATCGGTGAAAATTGAGGGTCTGTGTCATAGTAGCTGGTATCTTCGGTGAGATTTACCAATTGTGATCCGTCTGTCGCTTGCTTTAGAATATTTCCGCTAACGGAATAGACGATATAGTTCCCATCCGAAGAAACCGAACAGCGAGAGATTCCGGCCGATGTATTCTTTAAAGTAATCGCATTTTCGCCGTTGGCATCCATAACTTTGATGGTATTGTAATTCATTTCCAAAATTTTCAACGCACCGTCCCGATAAAAGCCTTTTAAGCATTCGCTTGAGGTATGATAATCCGAAGCTTGATGCAAGTATTGAACATTTTGCCCGTGTGCATCCATCACGGCTATCCAATGCTCGGCCCAATGGTAAATTTTTGATTCCGAGGGCAAATCACACGAAATGACAATAAATAAAATAAGCAAAAGAAAATATTTTAAATAGTACATGTTTCCGCCTCCTTACCTTATCAAAAAGCCGAGTTGTAATGAAGCAAACAGGTTGCGGTAATTGAGCCCGCTTCCGAAATCGGTGGCTAAATAGTACGGGCCGAAATCATACCGAGCGCCTCCTACTACATTGAACAACGTCCTGTTCTTTACCGCACCCGCCCACAAATGCATTCGTTTATTAAAAACGTGCGTACCGGCGGCCAATTCGATGGGATAGTTGGGATAAATAAAGCCGTACATATCTGTAAGCGCAACCTTTACATAAGCGCCGTTTTTAAAGAAATAGTGCAGACGTATGATAGGCGACATGCCAAGAAAAGCATGAATTTCAGCGGTGTAGTGGGTACCTGTTATATAGGCAAGAACACCGAGGTCTATCCTTATTCTCTTCCATTTTTTACCGAAAATCAGTTGAACATAACCTGTTTTATAATGGTGAATATATTCCTCATAATAATTCGAGAACGGAGATTCGTTGGTAGTACGTCCTTTTTCCGCATTGCGAGCTATTGCGATTCTTAAGTCGAAAAGAGTTTTGGCGGTTTCATTATGGCTGTTAAAACCGATTTCACGAAATTGATCGCCAAACAAATTGCGACTTCCGGCCCGATAATAAAGGCCGTGTAAACGGGTCATCGCTTCGCTAATTTTGAAATAGTCCGCCCAAATACCCAAATGCTTCCGTCGGGCTTCGCGTTCCGCAGCGGCATACTCTTTAACGGGCGGCTTATCTTTGGCCGGAACATATTTCCCATAACCGCGCTGTAAATACAATTTATTAATATCCAACTTCTGCAGCGGATAAATTTTAAAAAGAATAACGGGAATCGGTCGGCCTACGCGTACTTTGGAAGAATCGTAACGTATTTTGAAACGTTGGCCGATTAACATCTCATTGGCATATTGAATCGCTTTTCGGGCAATATAGTGATAAAGCGGCGATTCCGAATTTTGAGAAGGAACCCAAATATCAGCCAGGCGAATCAGTCGCCCGTCATTGAGCCGAAAAAGATTGGCGTCAATAATCTTTACGATTTTGACCTTTTCTTCCGTTGCCATGGCTTGCATGGTAAAAAACAAAACAAGACTAACCAAAATAGCAATTTTAGATGGTTTCATGGGACGATTCCTTTAAAATGGAACATAAACTATGGAATGGGAGGATGAGACAATTTAGCAAATCAAAAAGAAGGAAGCAAAACTTTTGTCAGTCTCCACAATTTATTCAGGTAATTAAAAATAAATAGAAATTCAACGCCGGTTAAGAATGACAAAGCGAAGGCATTAAATTTCACTTTGGTTCGCTTCCCATTTTTCCAAAGCCATTTCTGCGGCTTTTCGACCGGCTTCAATGATTTCTTCCGCCTTTTTGAAATCGAAAAACTGGTAAGAGCTTACAGGCGGATTAATAAGTAAATCCGGCGCGGATTGTTGCAAGCGCAAATTTAAAATCATATTTTCCATAGTCATGGCCACTTGAGCCATTTGCTTTTGCAATCCCAATTTGGGAGCGCGTTTCAGGCGGGCTTCCTGTTGTTCGTGGCGTAAACGCTCCAAAACATCACCGAACAGACGTTGTAAAAAGGAGGATGAACTTCCGGCGGCCAAAAGCTTTTCGCGCGTGACCATACGCCCGGAATTCAATTGACGAGCGCGATGTTCCACCGATGGTGTTACGTTGCAGGCAATAACCGTATGCGCGCCCATTTCACGGGCAACACTCACCGGAACGGGGTTTACTACTCCGCCATCGATCAAATAATTCTGCCCTATCTTGACAGGCTGAAAAAGAAACGGAAACGAAATACTAGCCCTAATGGCATTTATAAGCGAGCCTGAATTTAAAACAATTTCTTCACCGGTTAACAGGTCGGTAGCCACGCAGGCGAAACGCTTAGGCAAATCCTCGATATTTTCTTCTCCCAAAAGGGAAATCAAAAATTCTTCAACGCGATCTCCGTCCAATAAACCGTCCCGCCGGAACCGTTTGGGAAACAAAATTTGCACGACTTTTTTCCAATTGGTACGGCAGGCGATTTCAGCGATTTGGTCGGGATTTAATCCGGCGGCATAGGCTCCGCCAATCATGGCGCCCATGCTGGAGCCGACGATTAAATCCGGTTTCAAATGATGTTCTTCCAATACTTTTAGAACGCCGATGTGGGCCAAACCGCGCGCCGCTCCACTGCCAAGGACAACGGCTAACGGTTGCTTTGCTTTCTTTTCCATTTTTCTTTTCTAACCAAAACTGTGTGATTTTTTAATCGTTATCGTCATGAACGCTTTGGGTTTTACTGGTAACTTATGGTGGCGCGTCCGTCCCTCGATACAATTCTGCCTTTCATTTTGCGTTGTCCGAAGTAAGGGCGAAGCATTTCCGTCAAGACACCCCTAACTCAAAAAATTTAACGTTGTACAACCAAAAGTATCGATTATTTTTTTATTTGTGAGGAAAATGCTTCGCCCCTACAAGTGTCGGCAGAATCACTCGGGAACCGGACGCGGTGGCCTGTCATTGCGAACGAGGAACGAGTGAAGCAATCCATAACACTATTTAAGCCATTTCTCAAATAACAGGCCGTTGCCTCTTTGGAGGAGATTGCTTCCCCGCCTCAGGCGGGTCGCAATGACAGTCCTTTACGAATAACGATTTTCCCATTCAACCATTCAACTTTTATTTCCGTTTTCTTCTCCGGCCGTTTCCCGAATAAACCGCCAAGCCTCTTCCACATGCCGTTTCTGCAAATAAGTTTGCCCGGTGACCATGCGTAAGGTGTATTTCCCTTTAACGCGCGTGTGGGTTAAAAATAATTTTCCCGAATCATTCAGCTTTTGTTCAAGCCGCATATTCAAGGCATCCAATTGATATTCGTCGTCCATGTTCTCGGGATGGTAGCGGAAACAGACCAAATTGAGGGTGCGCGGTGCCATGATTTCAAAGTCCGGCTGAGTGGCAATTTTTTGCTCCAACTCCGTCGCCCATTGAATATGTTCACGAAAGCGTTGCTGAATTCCTTTTACGCCGAAATCACGAATAACAAACCAAAGTTTCAAGGCGCGAAATCGTCTTCCTAATGCAATACCCCAGTCGCGGTAATCGTTAACTCTTCCGGTGGTGGATGTTTTAAGATATTCGGGCAGGATGGCCATGGTGCGCAGCAATGCTTGTCGATCCTTAACAAAATAGGCCGAACAGTCGAAGTTGGTAAACATCCACTTGTGCGGATTGAAAACAAACGTATCCACCTGCTCAATGCCGTCGATCATCCAGCGAT
>JALWEA010000385.1 GCA_027039465.1 Calditrichia bacterium
CACGTAAAAACAAATGAACCTTTAAATTCGTTTCCAATTTGCTAAATGTTTTCGTATTTTTTGCGAAAATAGAAAGAAGCGTAAGGCCGTTTAAGTATGAACCATTGAAAACGTGAAAAAATTCGCTACGATTTTAATCAGGGCTATGATTTACAAATAGGATTTTTTTGTGAATCATATTCTATCAAATAAAACTAAAAAAATTATGTTTGGATTCTGATCAATATTTAATTGAGATGCGGTCAATAAAATAAGGAGGTAATATTATGACCCGCAGAGTTCATTCATTTGTTTTAATTGTTTTATTTTTTCTACCGGCCTTTCTTTTCTCGCAAAACAAGCTTCTTAAACCGGCGGCGGTGGATAGCAACATAACGCTTTTGGGGCGATTGCCTGTTGGTGAATGCAAGGCGGCATTTCCGTTTGGGGATCATTATGCTATCATTGGCAGCGGACGCGGCGTACGCATAATGGACATTTCCGACAAAAGTTATCCGCTGATGATTTCTGAAGTGCACACTGCCGGTGAAGTTTCCGATGTGGTTGTGAACGGTTCATCGGCTTATGTAACCCTTGCCGGTGCGGGGATGTATGTTAGCGAGGATTTTCCGGGTGGTTTGGTGATTATTGATATTTCCAATCCGGCACAGCCTAAAGTAAAATCGTTTTATGATACCGATGAAACCTGCCATGCGGTTACCGTTGTTAATAACTACGCTTATGTGGCAGGTAACGGAGAAATTATTGTGTTCGATGTCAGTGATCCTGTAAATCCTCAGAAAATAACATCGGTTAACTTAGGCGAATCGGCGCACGGCCTCTTTGCTTCCGGCGATTATCTGTATGTTGCGGCCCAAGGAGCCGGATTTAGGATTTACAGCTTAAGCGATCCGGCTAATCCGAGTCTTGTCGGGCAGTATGGAGTTTGGTCTGAAAAAGTTTGGGTACAAGATACGCTGGCTTTTGTATCACGGCAGACCAGCGGTGCCATGATTTTATCGGTGAGTGATCCGGCGCATCCCTATCGATTAAGCGAAATCGTATCCGAAACGTTAACCGATTATTTCTTTGGCGTAACGGCTCGCGATAATTATCTGTTTTTTTCCGGAACAAGTTCCAACGGCAGCGGCTCTCCCATGTTAAAAATATTCGATATCAGCGACACTAAAAATCCAACATTAGTTGGGACGTTTTATGATTCCACGGCCATGAATGGCGGTAATATCGGCGAGCGGATAATGCTCTTCAATAATTATGCCCTGATGGCGGTTACATATAATTTCCGGATTTTTGATATTTCGAATCCGGCGCACCCCGTTCAAACGGCTCAATACGATACCTACATTACGAAAGGCGATGTGCAAATTGACGGAAATTTGGCTTTTTATGCTTATGATCTGGCTAATACGCCCAATACCGCTCTTTCGATTATTGATGTTTCCAATCCGGGATGTTTGCGTGAAATCGGTTACATTTATCCGAGCCCGGAGAAAAATTCGGATGTTAGGGTGAGCGTCAACAACGGGTATGCCTATCTTACGCAATCCAGTTTTCCCGATAGCATTATGGGAATTCATGTTATCGATGTTCACGATCTGTCCCACCCAAGGCAGGTGGCTTTTCTGCACATAAAAAAGCAGAATAATCTTGTTATCGCCGGAGGACAGTATCTTTACACGGAGAGCATTAACGGCGATACCATTCGTGTTTTTGATATATCCGATCCCGAAAATGCCAAGGAAGTATCACAATTTGGTATCGATGTTTGGTCCTTCGGCTTTCCGGCATCGTTTTATTTGACGGATGATTATCTTTACTGCGGCACCACAACCGGTTTGTTGATTTTCAGTTTGAGCAATGCTCCATGGTTGACTTATTCCGGGTTCTACCATCTTGAAGGTGATTATTATGATGTGCGGGGTGTTAAGGTGGTTGGCAATTTAGCTTACCTTGCAACCCAATACGGTTTATTGGTCGTTAATGTTCAGGACCCGAGTAACCCTTATAAGGTCGCTGAAACGGCAGGTCAGTTCATGGACGTGGAAACAATTAATAATGATATTTATGTAGCGGCTTATTTCCTTGGTATTAATCTCTATAATTGGTTGAATGATACAACCCTAGTGCGAAATGGGTTTTATCAGGAAAAGAACATGTGGGCCTATCGATTGGCTACCGACGGCAATTATCTTTATGCCGCTTATGACGGATTGATGATTTTCCGCAAAGGGCCGGCGACAGGAATTGCGGAACAACATTTACCGGTGGCTAAGAAATTTGAATTGAGCCAGAATTATCCCAACCCGTTTAATCCGGAAACGCACATTAAATTTACATTATATCGTAAGAGTAGGGTAAAAATTGCCGTTTATAATTTGGCGGGTCAGTTAGTGGAACAATTATTGAACGAAGTTAAGCCCGTTGGTTCGTATGAAATTTTGTGGAATGCACAACGATTTTGCTCAGGAGTCTATTTCATTAAAGCAACTGTCAATGGACAGAGTCAGGTTCGAAAAGCGTTGCTGGTTAAGTAATTGAGATTTTGAAATATTTTTTACATCAAGAACGCCGCATTCTTTTGACGAGGATGCGGCGTTTTTGGTAATTTTAACCCTAAACCGATAGAACACGGATTATACGGATTAGGCGGATTGGCACGGATTTTCTGGGAGGGCGTTAATGGTTAAGGGTGTAAGAGTTAAGAGAAACGTTATCCGTTATTCGTTAATCGTGTATTCGGAGAGACGAGGCTGCCATAGCATCGATAAATCGGGGCGGAATGAAGATTTCCTTTACATCCGTTGCTTCGTTGGAGGGGATTGCTTCACTCTCCCGCTCGCGAGCTCGCGGGATCGTTCGCAATGACAGGCTGTGATAGGACACGGATTTTACGGATCAAACGGATGGACACGGATGATCTTTTGTTTTTTATTGAATTGTCATTATCCAGATGGACTGTGTCCGGAATGATACGCGGGAAGGTCCTTTCAAACTACCGGAAACTTTTTGTCGATTGTTTTGTTAGAACAGATGTTTCTGCCAAATAGCATAAATGAAAGGAGACGGCCATGAAAAAGTTGTCTGTTTTTCTGATTCTTTTACTCACCTTTGCTTCACTTCAAGCTTATCCCGGAAAAGTTGTTAAAGCTTTTAAAACCCCTGCCGGTTTTTCCACAGGCATCACGTTTGACGGCCATTACCTGTGGTTAGCGGACTACAAAACAGACTTCCTGTATCAAATCGATCCGAGTTCCGGTAAAATTGTCCACAAAATTCCCTCGCCCGGATTTTGGCCCATGGGTTTGGCCTGGGACGGTAAATACTTGTGGAACGTGGACAAGATGCAAAAGAAAATTTTTCAGGTGGATCCCAAAGACGGCACCATTATTAATGTTTTCGATGCGCCTTCCGGCGATCCGGAGGCTTTGACCTGGGACGGTAAAACCCTTTGGGTTAGCGATGCGCGCCATAATCGCATTATGAGTTTGGATATGAATGACGGGACGGCGGTGTTGCGTTTTCAGGGACCGGCGCGTCGCGTTAACGGCCTGACCTTTGACGGTAAATATCTGTGGGCAAGCGATCGTTTGATGAATGAACTTTACATGATCGATCCGGCAACCGGTGAAGTGATTCTGATTACCGATTCGCCGGGGCCGTATCCCCGTGGCCTTGCTTATGACGGTAAATACCTCTGGTGTGTGGATTTTCAGAACGATTCCCTGTATCAAATTGTGCGTAAAGACAATGAAAAATACCGTTTGAAAAATCCACGTAAGGCGGTGATTACGCTTACCCATGAAGTGCGCGGTTTCGGTTCCGGAACGATGCGGAATTTGGATGTATTCTTCGCCATTCCGGAAAATTTTGCTCAGCAGAAAATTCTGAATATCCAATTTATGCCTAAAAAATTCAAATCGGTTTTGGATCGTTGGGGGCAACCCGTTGCATGGATTAACTACAAAGACCTAAAGGCCAATTTTGACGTGCAAACCGTAATGAAGGTACGCGCTAATATTTCGGCCATTGACTATTTTATTTTCCCGGAAGATGTGGGTACCCTTAAAGACATTCCTAAGAATATTCTGCAACTGTACACTCAAAACGGTACAAAATACATGTTGGAAGATGCTTACATCAAAAAGTTGGCCAAACAAATTGTGGGCAACGAAACCAATCCCTATTGGATGGCGCGCAAAATTTACGATTACGTGCGTGAGCATTTGACTTACAAACTGGAAGGTGGCTGGAATGTGGCGCCGGTGGTGCTCAAACGGGGTACGGGTTCCTGCTCGGAATATTCCATCAGCTTTATTGCTTTGGCGCGCGCTGCCGGATTGCCGGCCCGATTTGTGGGTTCCATTGTGGTGCGCGGCGACGATGCCAGCATGGATGATGTTTTCCATCGTTGGCCGGAAGTGTACCTGCCGCATTACGGTTGGATTCCGTTTGATCCGGAAGGCGGCGATCAACCGTTGCTTCGGGATCAGGCCCGTTTTATCGGTCATTTGAGCAATCGATTTTTGTTAACGACTCACGGCGGCGGCGACTCCAAGTATTTGGGCTGGTATTACAATTACAATCAGCATTTTCTTTGCGATCCCAAGTTACAGATTAAGATTGAGACGTTTGCCGAGTGGCAGCCGGTTAAGTAGGGTGATAGGACGCGGATTTGACGGATCGGGCGGATGGGTGCGGATTTTTTTGAATTTTGATTGGGAAGGGATTGCTTCGTCGCTTCGCTCCTACTATTGACATGTGTTGGGCTGTCATTCTGAATGGAGTCCCGAGAATCGGGACGGAATGAAGAATCCCTTAAATCCGGTGCCGCTTTGAAAGAGATTCTTCTCCCGACACGTCGGGATCAGAATGACAGGTTGTGATTGGACGCGGATTTTACGGATCGGCGCGGATTTTTTTATATTTTAAATTATTTCTTTCATCTTTTGTCATTTGTCATTTGTCTTTTGTCATAACCTTTCCTTTATCCTTTTTCTTTTTTCCTTTGTGTCATTTGTCTTTTGTTATTTTCTTCTTATACCAATCCTGCAACTTCTGCAAGGCAGCGGCATTTTCTTTTGCACTTAAGGCGCTGTTGTAGCCGAAACGGTTGTGGCTGTATTTTTCGATTTCGGTGATGATCTGCTCACGGACAAAGGGATAGGGGCATTCCTTTAATAACCGGATCATTAGTTTTAAGCCGGTACGGGAATCGCTTTTGGTAACGGCTCTGGCGGCATCCAAACGTGCGGAGTAATCATCGCCCCGGGTGGCGGCCTGCATTAACGAATCGAGCTTACGGTCTATAGCTTTTCCCGCACTGTGCCCGGTGGCGGGCAAATCGTGCGAAAGTGACGCCGCCTGCGAAACGGCCGACGTCCCGTGGTGATGCAGCGCCTGGTGCTTTTTGAAGTAGGCACCCATGAATTCGAAAAAGAAAAATACTAAAATCGTGACCAAAATGCCGACGGCAATGCGGATCAGGGCTTTGATTTTGGAAGGCGATTTAATCACGTACAGGGTTAAGGCGACGATGAGCAAAACCGCGCCGTAAAAGGCAACGACGGTCGGGCCGCTGGGCAGGTCGGCGACGTAGGAAATGTAAAGCCCGGCCACGCTGACGATCAGTCCCATGCTCCAACCGATAACCAGTTGTTTCCAGAGAACGTCGGTGATCATGATGGAGGTGATGGCCGGTACCACTAAAAAGACGAAGACCAGCAGGACGCCGGCGGTGCCCACGGAATGCGTGATGACGATCCCGAAGGTGACGTAAAACAGAAAATCCCAGAAGCGGACGGAAACGCCCTGCTCGTAGGCCTTTTCGGGGTGATTGGAGATTAACAGGAATTTGTCGCGGAAGATAAAATGGAATAATCCGACGGCGGCGTAAACGATGGCTGCGTGCAGGATGGTTGTCCATTTGACCCACAAGATGCTGCCGGTGAGGAGTTCTTTAATGTGCTCGGCGCCGTGCGGGGCTTTGTCGATGACCAAAATGGAAATGGCGGCGGCAAGGGCGTAAACCAATCCGATGACGGCCTCCTGGGGAATCTTTTCGTTGCGGAAGCGTGACAGGGAGAAGATGGCCGCACCGATCATGGCAAAGCCCAAAGAGAACCAATAGGCGCCGGTGGTGCCTGGCATGATGCCGAATAAAAAGCCGACGGTGGTACCCAATGCAGCCACTTGTGCCAGGGCCAAATCCACAAAAATAACCTTCCGTTTGATGACGTGGAGTCCCAAATAGGAATGAATTCCAACCAAAATCAGGCATTCGAAAAATGCCGGTGCCATGATGTCCCAAATACTTAAATGCATCGCTGTCCTCATCAATTTTTTTATTTCGTGAAAAAACGGGTGTACAAGGGTCGTTAATCGTTATTCGTTATTCGGAGATTTGACCCACCCCCGGCCCCTTCCCGCTACCGTCCCGATGCTCGGGATTTTCAACATGGAGGGGTGCCTGTACATCGTGCTGACTTGGTAGAGATGGGTTTAAAGTTAAAACGTTTTTTGAAAATCTTCTCCAAAAATTTCCAAATATTTTAAATTGCCGCGGAAAATCATTTTTCCGCTGTGGCCTGAACCGTGCCTGCCTTGATAAAAGCATCACGCAATTGGGTTACCCAATAATCCACCAATTTAAACACATCATCGATGCCCGGCGCACCTTTGACACCCATGGGCACAATCACCGGAATGGCGCCCACTTTGTCGCAAATATCGGTGACCTTTTTCTTGCTGAAGTAATTGGCAGCCAATAAAACTTTTACGTGAAACTTGCGCATTTCCTGCACCAATTCTTCCACGTGTTTGGGTGAAGGCGGAATACCGGGCTTGGGTTCCACATGACCCACGGCTTCAAGGCCGAATGTGTGGCGAAAGTACACCCAGTTTTTGTGGTAGGTTACGATTTTTTTGCCACGGAAAATCAGGCCTTGCTTCATCCAGCCGTCCAAATAATCGATTAGTTTTTTACCCTGGAAGGTATTCTTTTGCAAAAAGGGAATTAGGCCGCCATTGTCCGTCAGTTTGGCCAGTAAAGGGCCGCCCATCAATTGAACCAGTTTTTGGCCGAACAAGCGGTTGTACAATTCCGTTTTAAAGGCTTTTAAATTGGCCTGGAAATAATCTTTGTTCGCCGGATCGTTCTTTTCCAAACCGATCTCAATGTTTTCCGCGATCTGAATGAAGTTCAGCGGCCCGGTAGTGATGTGCGGATTTCCGTAAATGTGCAGGCCGCCTTCGCTTCTGGAAAAGACCGTCGGTTTTTCCAATAAATGAATACCGTAACTGGCCGAGACGTAACCGATTTGCCCGGAACGGATTTTGGGATTCTTGGACATATCCACCAACGTGGGCACCCATAGTTCCAAATCCAAACCGGTAGATACAAAAAGATCGGCTTTGTTGAGCAGCATGGCGTAGCTCGGTTTTGGGCGTACAAAATGCGGGTCTTGATTGCCGGGAACGATGTAGTGTACCTCCACTTTGTCGCCGCCGATTTTTTTGGCAATGTCCGCATACGTGCTTAGGATGGTGACCACATTTAATTTATGCGCGGCCTGTGCAAATTGTAGCAGCAGCAACAGGCCAAACACGATATATGTTAAACGTTTCATGATACCTCCGTATTTTCGATTTTAAAGTTTTGTTGTTTCCTAATAACGTTCGTGCTTGTGCGGCCCGGCAGCCCAGGTAAGTTGCAGACGCACAATCGATTCCGGCTTTTGCAACATGTTTCCGTTTTTGTAATTGTATTGCAAGCGAAAACGTACCCAATGACTTTGCCACCAGGTAACGTAAGGCACAATCTGGTAAATATTTTTATTGCCGTTGTTTAGCATGAACGGTTGGGTGTAATCCAGGCGCAAACCGGCGTACCAACGTTCGTTCATGCGATATTGCACGTAGGAATAACCGCCCCAGGCCTTGATGCGCTGTTTGGCGCCGAGGTCTTTATCCGCATAATACAATTCCGAACGCCAAGTAAAAGAATGGTAGTGAGCGCGGTTAATCGGTTCCCAGAACAACGTTAAATCCATGCCGGCTAATTTGGTGAGTCGGGAGGGTTCGGTAGTTTTAACACCAGCAACAAAGCCACGCAAATTGTTAAATCCCACCATGCCGGTCATGCCTAATTCGAAGTAAGTGTTTTGGTTCAAGTCGAAGTAATTTTTTAAATGGCCCAAAACGGAAGGGAAGGAAAAGAGTTGACCGGAGAATAACTGATCGTTTTGACCGTTGGTGATTTGCAGAGTCATCATGTTGGTTGCCAGCCAGAATTTAGGCATCAGCCAATCCAGGGAGAATCCGGTTTGATTTAATCCGTCTTCACCCAGAATGGTCGTTAAAGCCAGCGGAAAATCGAACTGATCCAATGAATGCGCGTGCCAGCGATTAACTACGCCGAATTGCTGGCGGAATTTACCTGCGGTTAATGAAATATCGGGGATAACATTATTCCAGGTGGCGTAGGCCTCTCCCAATTCGATGCCGTCCGGATGAATTTCAATGGCGATTTTGGTTGTGCTGAAAGGATCAAGGTTGCTCTGGAAGTGCAGGCCGATCACGCGAAAATAGGCGCCGGTTCGTTGCGTTTCCGTAAAACCGTCCTTGTTGCCCACGCCTTGCAGGTAGGCGTCGCCGGTGACGCTGATTTCGGGATTAATCGCTTGTTGCGAACGTTGCCCGCTTTTAAAGACGGTCAGTTTTTGCGTTTCTTCGGTTTGAGCTGCGGCCGCCTGTAACGCTTGCTGACGTAATTTTTCCAGCTCGGATTCGGCCTGTTTTTGTTCTAATTTTTGAATGCGTTTTTGCAGATTTTTA
Source organism: Calditrichia bacterium (assembly GCA_027039465.1). Classification (GTDB taxonomy): domain Bacteria; phylum Calditrichota; class Calditrichia; order Calditrichales; family Calditrichaceae; genus Caldithrix. Next base: position 8,833 of record JALWEA010000385.1, read on the forward strand.
ATTTGTGCCATTAAAGAATCCGTGGATGTTGCGGATGCGCTTTTTGCACTTTGCGCGCACAATACTCCGGATCCGGCAAGAAACAGCGTTAAAACGAGAATTATTTTTTGCATATTTACCTCCGCAATGTTTCGTTAAAAGGATCTTGCCTATCGATTTTTCAGGCGTGCCGTTATTCGGGTATTCGTATATTCGGAATTCGAACAACGGTTCGCCGGTAAAAAACCAACGTGACAAACAATAGTCTGATAAATTAGGAGAATTGCGGAGGAGCGCGATGGGAAAAGCAGGAAAAAACGATTTGAGGTTGGAAGGCTTCGTCTTGCTGTGACAAAACTTCTACGAACGGAACGGCTTTGACGGGTTCTGTGGGAACAACCGCCTGTTCCAAATTGGCGGTGTTGCTTAAAATGTAAGCCGGACAGGAATTGTTCTCGCCCTGATACAACGGGTGGTTGTGGGCCAGCACTTCCACCGAAGTGAGAAAAAGCAGAACCGCGATCAGGTTAAAAACAAGAAATCGTTTCGCTCGCATTACCTATTTCCGTTTGTTAAGACGCCGTAAAAATAGGTAACTTTAATGACAAAATGCAAATAAAGTTCAACTATTTGTAAAGGTGTCGAAGTTTCAATAATTAATAAGGTACGGAATTTTTAGTTAGAATTTAACCGGCAAAATGGTTAAATTTTGTTATTCCGGTAAAAATAATCAGGATTTACATTCGTGTTGTGAAATGTTGAATGTGTCACAGTGTCCATCATCAGTGCATTGTATTTTTAGCGGTCGCAAATGAAGAAAAAAAGCATGGCTGCGACATGGGGCTATTGGGAACCGAGAACTTGGAAC
>JALWEA010000386.1 GCA_027039465.1 Calditrichia bacterium
CGGCGACAACATCACGATAGATGTTGAATTGCAGAAAGAGATCGCTCTTGAGAAAGAATTGCGTTTTGCAATTCGTGAGGGTGGACGCACGGTAGGTGCGGGTGTTGTTACGGAAATTATCGAGTAAAGAAGGTTGTGAGACGTGAGAGATATTATTATACTCGAATGCACAAAATGCAAGAGTCGTAATTATACGACAACCAAAAATAAACGAAAACATAGCGGACGTGTGGAGTACATTAAGTATTGTCCGCGTTGTAATGCCCGCACTCCGCATAAGGAGACGCGGTAAAATCCATCAGCTAGGCGTGTAGCTCAATTGGCTAGAGCACTGGTCTCCAAAACCAGGGGTTGGGGGTTCGAGTCCCTCCACGCCTGCTGTTTTTTTATGGATTTAACGGAGCAAGGAAAAGCATGTTTAAAAAGTTCAAGAAATTTATTGACGAAGTTAAGGTAGAAATGTCTAAGGTCTCCTGGCCCACGCATCAGGAGCTGGTGAATTCTACGATTATTGTTGTTGTGGTAAGTTTGCTTTTTACGGTTTACATCTTTCTTGCGGATTTGATTATTTCCCAGGTGATGAAACTGTTTTATTAAAATGTTTGACGAGGTTGTGTAAAAGTGAGTGAAAAAAAGTGGTATGCATTAAGGGTTTATTCCGGTAAGGAAGCCATTGCCAAGGCGCACATCGAGCATGAGATTAAAATGCAGGGCGTCAAGGACAAGGTCGGGCATATTATTATTCCCTCGGAAAACATTATTGAAATGAAAGACGGGAAAAAACGGGTTAAAAACCGGGTTTTCTTTCCGGGATACATGCTCATCGAAATGGAGATGGATAGCCTCACCAAGCATATCATTGAAAATGCACCTGGGGTTGTGAGTTTTGTCGGTCCGAAAAATAACCCGACGCCGTTGCGCGAATCGGAAGTAAAATCAATTTTAGGCAAAATCGAACGAAGCCGCGAAACGGAAGTTAAGGGTAAGGTTTCCGTGCCATTTAAGGTGGGAGACCCCATCCGTGTTATTGACGGGCCGTTTAATGATTTTACCGGTTTCGTTGAAGAGATTAATGAAGAAAAAAATAAGGTGAAGGTGAACATAAGTATTTTTGGTCGCCCGACGCCGGTTGAATTGGATTTCCTTCAAGTTGAACTTGAAAAATAATAAATGAGGTTTAGCGAATATGGCAAAGAAAGTAATCGGCAAAATTAAGTTGCAAATTCCCGCCGGACAGGCCAAGCCGTCGCCTCCCGTAGGCCCCGCTCTTGGTCAGCATGGCGTTAATATTATGGAATTCTGTAAGGCGTTCAACGCGCAAACACAGGATAAAGCCGGGTATATCATTCCGGTGGAAATTACGGTATTTGCGGATCGTTCGTTTAAGTTTTTTACGAAAACGCCGCCGGCTTCGGATTTGTTGCTTAAAGAAGCCAAGTTGGAAAAAGGATCGGGTGAGCCCAACCTGAATAAGGTGGGTAAGGTGACTAAGGATCAGGTTCGTAAGATTGCGGAAATGAAAATGCCCGATTTGAATGCTTCGGACATAGAAGCGGCCATGCGCATGATTGAAGGTACAGCGCGTAGTATGGGTATAGTTGTGGAATAAATAGTCCAAAAATTTTAGATGGGGTAAGAATGAAGCGAAGTAAACGTTATCGTGAGCTCATCGCCAAAGTTGACAGAGACAAAGAATATAGCCTTGAAGAAGCCGTAAAACTCTTAAAATCTGTTTCAACTGCAAAATTTGATGAAACAGTGGAAATAGCCATGCGTCTGGGTGTCGATCCTCGCCATGCCGATCAAATGGTTCGCGGTACGGTGGTATTGCCGCACGGAACCGGCAAGAATATTCGGGTGCTCGTTTTCGCCAAAGGCGACAAAGTTCAGGAAGCCTTGGATGCCGGTGCCGATTACGCGGGACTGGATGAGTACATTGAACAGATCAATAAAGGTTGGCTTGACTTTGATGTGGCTGTGGCCACACCGGATGTGATGAGTAAGATTGGTCGGCTCGGGCGAATTCTCGGTTCGCGCGGTTTGATGCCAAATCCGAAAAGCGGCACCGTAACCATGGATGTGGCTAAGGCGGTTAAGGAAATTAAAGCTGGTAAAATCGACTTCCGTGTAGATAAAACCGGTATCGTGCACAGCGGCATTGCAAAAGTTTCTTTTGACGATGAGAAAATTGTTGACAATATCAAAACATTTGTCAGTGCGGTTATTCGATTGAAACCTGCCGCCGCAAAAGGCACTTATTTAAAGTCCATTGCAATTTCCAGTACGATGGGGCCGGGTATTTTTATCGATCGTAATGCATCGACCTATTCAAAGTAAGTAAAGTAAGGATCAACAAATGGCAACACCTAAAAAAATTGCAGTCGTTGAAGAATATACGGATAAGTTCAAAAAGGCTAAGGGCGTGTACCTTACCGATTATACCGGCATTGATGTAAAGACGATTGATGATTTGCGTAAAAAGTTCCGCGAAAATAACATCGAATACAAGGTATTGAAAAATCGTCTGGCAAAAATTGCATTCAAGAATGCCGGAATTGATGACATGGATTCGTATTTGCAGGGTGTGACCTCGTTTGTGATCGGATATGACGATCCGGTTATTCCTGCAAAGATTATTAATGAATTTCACAAGAAAACAAAATTGTTGAATTTAAAAGCCGCTTATTTGGAAGGAACGGTATTCGGTCCGGAAGATGCGGCGAAATTGGCTGACTTACCATCCCGTGAAGCAATGTTGAGTCAGATCGTTGGTTTGCTGCAGGCTCCGATGTCCAAGTTGGTCGGCACCTTGCAGGCACCGTTACAGAAAATGGTCGGATTATTAGAATCCTTAAAAGAGAAAAAACAAGAGGCATAAATTAAATTTTGAATTTGGAGGTAAACGATGGCAGACGTGACAAGAAGTGACGTTCTTGAATATCTCGAAAAAGCATCCATGCTTGAAATCTCTGAACTGATCAAAGAGATCGAAGACAAGTTCGGAGTAACCGCTGCGGCCCCCGTAGCTGTTGCAGCCGCTGCTGCTCCTGCAGCCGGCGC
>JALWEA010000387.1 GCA_027039465.1 Calditrichia bacterium
GATGGTTGGGTCGAAATTCGCATACCGAAAGACAGCATGGGCACACCAAACTACGGTGACGTGCAATTTTACATCACTGGCGATCATAATGAACACGGTAATTTCGATGCCTGCCCGGATGATGATAACGCCACGGCTTGGGATATGTCCGGCAATCATAATATTTTAAAGAATTATCGAACCAATGTTCCGATGAATACCACGCCATCGGCAATATCGTCTAAAAATGTAATCGCAAATACGTTCGAATTATTAGGTAATTTCCCAAACCCCTTTAACCCGACTACGACGATTCGCTTTGTTTTACCGCAACGTGCACACGTAACATTAAAGATATTCACAACTACCGGGCGAATGATTTATCAAAATCAGCGTTCATTTTCCCAACCAGGAGAGAAAAACTGGCAAATATCCTCGAATGTTTTCGGGACGAATGCAGCCTCCGGAATATATTTGTATTCACTGAGTGTTGATGATCTTGGTATCCAAAAATCAGGTAAAATGATTCTTTTAAAATAATGCGAAATTTTGAAGTAATTTTAAAGGTCTGCTCTTGTTAACAAAGGGCAGACCTTTTTTAGGTGGTTATTTAAGCAAAATCATTTTCCGTTCGGTATGAAAGGTTGGCGTATTTAACCGGTACAAATAAATGCCGGACGGTAGCGTGAATCCATGATCATCTCTGCCATTCCAATTCAGCGCATGTTCACCGGGAGAAGCATTACCGTTCATCAAAGTGCGTACGCGTTTACCATGAATATCAAAAATGTCTAGACGTACCCGTTGCTGTTTCTTTAAGGTAAAGCGAATTCTGGTTGTAGCATTAAACGGATTTGGATAGTTTTGTGCCAACTGATGGGTTACCGGTACATTTACCTTTTGCTCAATGGCCGATGCGCCGTCATTTAATACTTGCGGGCCATAGTAAGTCGCCTTGATCCAGCACTTTTGCCCGGGACTGTCACTGGCAGTATTCCGGATTTTAATTGAAAGCCATTGCTGAGTTGCCGGAGTGTAATAAAACGTGCCGTTGCCGGTGTGCGTAAATGAGGCCAGTTGTTGGTTGTTGTCGTCGTACAAACGTAAGGTGTACGAAAGCGTATCTACTTCCGGATAAACTTCCAGCGTAATTTGCTGACCCGCTTCACTCCAAATTTTACCCGCCTTTCTCAGAGCCGTGCTGTGAGGGGGAAGTTGTCCCCCCTCCTGCAAAGAATATTCATGGCTGTCGCCCAAATCATCGGCCATTTCCCATTCCTGCGTGGTTGGCCTCGGCGCACGATCAAAACCGCCTTCAATGCCGTCCGGCCCCCACACGCAATAGCCTCGCCGTTCATTGGAACCGTCGCAAGGCGGCACCCAAATGGTTACCTGTCCATTATTGTCAACGGTTATCGTGCCGGAATTAGCGCCGCTGTAATCTTTAAGTACCGTTCCGGGAGTAAAGTCGGTGGAAATGGTGGCCGATTGCCAGGTATCCCAGTTATCATTCGCTCCGATAATGGCATGGGCGCTGCGTTCGATAATTAGCAGATCTTGACCTTGCCAGCGAACTTTGTTTTCCCCATCCTTAAAATTCAACTTCTGATAACACCAGATTAAATTCACCAAATAATCGCGCATAGGCAGTTCATTGGGATTGTCGGGATGATGATTCCAGCGATTGCCATTGGCGCCGATATCGAACAAATCTTCAAAAAAGACAGACGGAGAACCGTCCACCGCAAAAGCAATGGCATAAGCCACTTGCACGCGGGGTTCGTAAGGATCGATGTGGCCTCCGGCTAACTCGTTATCGGTATCCCAACCCGAATAGTTGCCATTGTCATCCAAAATGGGGCGGAACGTATCATGAGTGTTTACAAACGGCACGGTGCGGCTACGTTGATCCTGCTGTGCGGACGGGATGCTGCCCATATCATAAGAACCAAAAGAATAGACCATATCGTGCAAGGCCTGCCTTAAACTGAAATCAAAGGTACCAACCACATCGCTGTAGCCATCGCTGTTATTGACATTATTGACCCAGTCATCCATCTCGCTTTTGCTACCTACATATTCGCCGGCCGCCCATAAGGTATCACCGCCGGAGGCCCAACCCGCACTGTGTTGCATATTCCAAATAAAATCTTTGGTCGCCCAATAAGGGAAATGCTTGGCCGCATCAATGCGGATGCCGTCAATGTCGGTTTGTTTTTTCATCCAGATGTTCCAGGCGCGCATGCCGTTGCGCATGTAATCCGATTCCTGTACCGGATTGTAGGTGCAATTGCTGCTTTGCCCGTAAGCCCCCTGATAATAGCAGATATCCGGCCCCCAAAATTCGCCGGTCCAATCGTCGTTATTTTGATTGTGATCGGGGTTGGGATGGAAGTTTTGCCAGTTTTTAAAGAAGCGACCGCGGCGAGCAAAATAGTCGGCTTCGCTTTCATCGGTAACCGGCGTAGCGTAGCAAACATAGCGGAAGTTTTTCCACTGATCATCACCCCAGGCCTCGGGATCGTACCCACCTGCTCCGTTTGCCGAACCGGCATCGCTGACATGGTTCCAGACCACATCCTGAATGACCCGGATACCATTAGCATGCAAAACGGCCACGGAGCGTAATAGTTGATCTTTATTTCCGTAGCGAGTGTTAACATTATTTTTTTGATATTTATCACCTAAATCATAATTATCGAAAGGAGTGTAACCGTTGGAGCTGGGCGAGCTGTTTTTAACTGTTGGCGGAATCCAGACATAGTCAATGCCAATCTCCCGTAGGCGAGGTGTAAGATCGGCCAGATAGGTAGCCCAGTTGTTGGGATAATTATTATTCCAGTAATTCCACCAAAAACCCTGTAATACAATGCGGCCATTCCAGGGGTTGGCAAAGAGGGATGCGCTGAAAAGCAAAAGCGCTAAAAGAAGGAATTTGATGCGATGCATAATTACTCCAAACAGTTTTTTTGTAAAATGCAAAAAATATTAAAAATATTTGTGACCTAATTTACGAATTTTTAAATTTTAGTAACTATTTTTTTTATTACGAATTGAAATAATTATAGAGGTGC
>JALWEA010000388.1 GCA_027039465.1 Calditrichia bacterium
CAAGGTTTGGGAGTGGGGTGCCAAAGCAGGCGGCAATCTATGGCGCACCACCGGAGATATTTGGGATGATTGGGATCGGATGGTTTCGATTGGCTTTCATCAGGAACAAGCCGCGCCTTATGCCGGGCCCGGGCACTGGAACGATCCGGACATGCTGGTGGTCGGCTGGGTCGGTTGGGGCGACTATTTGCATTACACCAATCTTACTCCGGACGAACAGTACACCCATGTCAGCTTGTGGGCTTTACTCTCCGCGCCGTTGCTTTTGGGTTGTGACTTGACAAGGCTGGATGATTTTACGATGAATTTGATCACTAACGACGAAGTGATTGCCATCGATCAGGATCCGTTGGGCAAACAGGCCGTTCCGGTAATTAAGACGGACGCTATTCAGGTGTACAAAAAAGAGTTAAGTGACGGTAATTGGGCGGTTGGCGTTTTCAATTTGGACAAGGTAACCAGGTCGTTTAAGCTCGATTTTAAGGAGATCGGTTTACCGGGACGTTTGCGCATTCGTGATGTGTGGCGGCAGAAGAATTTGGGCACATTTGATGATGCGTTTACGGTTAAGGTACCAGCGCATGGAGTTTATTTGTTCAAGCTCTTTCACCGATAAAAGTTTGAATGAAAAATTACAAATCATGGTGTGGCAAGGAGATTTGAGCCATGACCATTGACGATGTCTTGCAGGCATTAAAAGAAAAGGAAAATCCGCAGCAAGCGGAAATTCATCGGAACTATCACAAATCCGATTTGAAATTTTACGGCTGGAAAACGCCGGATATGCGTAAATTAGCCGCAGAAATTGTCAAAACGCTTGCGGATCGGGAGCAGTTTTTCGACTTTACTGAAAATCTCTGGCAGCAACCTATTTTCGAAGCGCGTATGATCGTCAATTTTATGTGGGCTAAAAGACTGAAGTTTTTTCAGGAAAGTGACTTTCCGAAATTTTACGAACATTTCAAGCAATGTGACGGTTGGGCGGTAACCGATATGCTAGCCATACCGGTATTCGGTGAGTTTTTGCGCAAATACCCGCAATTCCATTCAAAAGCCGATGAATGGAAATCGGATGGGCATCTTTGGGTGCGGCGGGCAGGCATTTTGCGCTTTATTACACCGGTGCGCCATAAGGAACCCTGGCCCGAGCGGATGGAGCCTATTTTAACGCATCATTTAGCGGAGAGCGATTTTTTTATTCGCAAAGCCATCGGCTGGACATTACGCGAATGGTCAAAGCAAGAGCCGGAAAGCGTTCGTCAATTTGTTGAACGGCACAAAGAAGCCATGGCGCCGCTCACTTACCGGGAAGCAGTGCGATTGATTAAGTGAAACCGGATTGAAGTTGAATAAGCTACCATCCAATACATGCCCGTGTTTGATGTGTGATATTAAAAAAATAGGGGTGCAAAGTTCATGTATCTTTAATTTTGATGTTTTTTGGATCTTGTATTTACTAATCAAGAATTAAAGTACCTGCGGTGAAATAGGCGATTTGTAAAAAGAAAACATTTTTATTATATTCACTTGAATTTTTAGAAAAACGTATTGAACCATGTTCCGGTATTGCTTAAAAAACGAAGGAAATAGATTTTGATTTCATCGTAGGTCATTAAAGTTAAAGGAGATGCTATGCGTTTTGATGTAATGGATTACGTAATCTTTTTCGGCTACATTTTAGGCATCGTTATCCTTGGGCTTTGGGTTTCGAGAACAAGGAAAGGTCATGAGAAAAATTCGGAAGATTATTTTCTGGCTAGTAAAGCGCTGCCTTGGTGGGCTATCGGTTCATCCCTGATTGCCGCCAATATTTCGGCCGAACAATTTATCGGGATGTCAGGTTCCGGTTTTGCCATTGGGTTGGCGATTGCCTCCTACGAATGGATGGCCGCTGCAACACTGCTAATTGTCGGTAAATTTTTCCTGCCTATTTTCATTGAAAAGCAATTGTACACGATTCCCGAGTTTATCGAAAAACGTTTCAGTACCGACCTGAAGACCATTTTAGCCGTTTTCTGGATTGCCCTGTTTATTTTTGTCAATTTGACTTCCGTTCTGTTTTTGGGTGGCAAGGCGATCGATACCATTGTCGGTAACGGTGACGGAAGTATGATCTTTTATGCCATTCTTTTTCTGGCTTTTATCGCAGCGGCTTATTCTCTTTACGGCGGTCTTTCCGCGGTGGCCTGGACGGACGTTGTGCAGGTGGCTTTGTTGGTTTTTGGCGGTTTGCTGACAACTTTAATCGCTTTGAATGCCGTTACGCCCGAGGGCGGTATTATTCATGGTTTCGAACATATCCTCAAGCATGCTCCGGAAAAATTCCACATGATTTTACACAAAGATAATCCGCAGTTCTTTAACTTGCCAGGCATTGCCGTATTAATCGGCGGTATGTGGGTAGCCAATTTATATTATTGGGGATTTAATCAGTACATCATTCAGCGGGCGTTGGCGGCCAAATCATTAAGAGAAGCTCAGCGCGGTTTGGCCTTTGCCGGATTTTTAAAGCTGCTCATTCCGATTTTAGTGGTTATTCCGGGAATTATCGCTTTTGTATTATTTACTCAACCGGCAGGAACAACCATTATTCCGGGTGTAAAAGAAGCCTTTTTGAAAGTCGGCGGCGGGATTAATTACGACAAAGCCTATCCGTGGCTAATCAGCCAATTTATTCCCGTGGGATTGAAGGGCCTAGTGTTGGCTGCCTTAACTGCGGCGATTATTTCTTCGTTGGCTTCCATGCTCAATTCCACTTCTACCATTTTTACCATGGATATTTTCAAGCCTTACATTAAAAAAGACGCTACGGAAAGACAATTGGTCTTTGTCGGCCGATTGACTGCCGGTATCGCCTTGATTATTGCCATTGCCATGGCGCCTATTTTAGGGAATATTCCTCAAATGTTTCAATACATTCAACAATACACCGGACTGGTAAGCCCTGGGATTTTAGCGGTATTTCTGATGGGGTTGTTCTGGAAGAAAACCACCAATAAAGGCGCAATTATTGGCGTTACGCTTTCGATTGTTGTTGCCTTTTTACTGAAGATTCCCAGCTTGGAATTACCATGGATGGATCAAATGTTTTACACTTTGATTATTACCATGGCGATTATTATGGGTGTTAGTTTAACTACTTCACCGGATGTGGACGATCCGAAAGGTATTCCGCTTACGTCCGCTACGTTTAAAACGGATTCGGTTTTCAATATTAGTGCTTATGCCATTTTGATTATCTTAGCCGTACTCTACACGGTCTTTTGGTAATCAAATACCGAAATCGATATCAAATACGGGAAGCGTTTGACTTCCCGTATTTATTTTAGTGAACATCAAATTAAGCGCATTGTCTCAATGATTCGGTAAAATAAAAATAACTTTACCCGTAGGAACTGACTATGAAACCGGAAACTAATATTGTTTCTTTAAACGAGCTTTACGGAACCACCGAAGTACAAAATCAGAAAAAACGTTACCAACGTATTCAAAATTCCTTTAAGCAAAAATTCGGTATGACTCCGCAATATTGGTTTAGTACACCAGGCAGAACGGAAATCGGCGGGAATCATACCGATCACAACCATGGACGCGTTTTGGCAGGTAGTGTTAATTTGGATGCGGTTGCCGCGGTTCTTCCTAATAATAAGCCGGAAATAATCCTTTATTCCGAAGGCTATGATGAACCTTTTAGCGTTTACCTTGATGATCTGGAAAAAAAGGTTCGGGAAGAAGGCACAACTACGGCGCTTATTCGCGGTATTGTTTTTCGTTTGAAACAATTGGGATATGGAATCGGCGGTTTTAAGGCATACGTTCAAAGCGATGTATTACCCGGATCGGGATTGAGCTCCTCGGCAGCTATTGAAGTATTAATCGGCACGATTTTAAATCATTTGTACAATGACGGGCGCATTACACCCGAAGAACTTGCCAAAATCGGCCAATTTGCGGAAAACGAATATTTTGGCAAACCGTGCGGTTTAATGGATCAGATGGCCTGCGCTATCGGCGGAATTATCACAATTGATTTTGAGAATCCTTCCCAACCGGTTGCGGAACCGATCGCCTTTGATTTCGGTGCACAAAACTATCGTTTGATTGTGGTCAATACTGGCGGGAATCATGTGGATTTAACGGATGACTATGCAGCGGTTCCCGCGGAGATGAAAGCCGTGGCGGCCGCATTGGGCAAGTCGGTTTGTCGTGAAATCACCATGGATGAATGGCTGGCAAACTTGCCAGCCTTACGCGCAAAAGTAGGGGATCGGGCATTGTTGCGCGCTTTTCATTTCATTCGCGAAAACGAGCGCGTTGTGCGTCAGGTTGATGCGTTGAAAAGAGATCGCTTCCAAGAGTTTTTGCGATTGGTAAAGGAATCCGGTGATTCGTCGTTTAAATGGCTGCAAAATATTTATTCTGTCAAAAATGTGAACGAGCAGAGCATTACTTTGGCTTTGGCGTTGAGCGAAGGATTTATTGATGAAATCGGCGAAGGCGCCTCTCGCGTGCATGGCGGCGGCTTTGCCGGAACGATCCAGGTATTCTTGCCAAGAAAAGCGGTGGAAGCGTATGTTCAACGTTTGGAACCGGTATTTGGGAAGGGCAGTGTGAATGTACTGGAGATTCGGCCCTTTGGTAGTGTGATGGTGAAGTTGGAGAGCGGTTTGGAATAGGAATGCCTCCGCTCGGGATTGGTGCATAAAAATTACCTTTTACTCCCGCATCGGGGACTGATAGCTATCAGTCCCCGCCACAATTGTCATCTGACTGATAGCAATCAGTCAGATGCCCACACATTTAGAAAAAATAGGATTCTACTTTCGAAATCTGTATATTACAAATTTTAACATAACAGCCATTCTGTCTTCCGCCATTGCGGAACGAAGAATTCCTATCAATTTTGCAAGCACGTTCTTTCCGCAAGTCAGACCGTCTTAGCTTTATAGGAAGTTTTTCACTCTCGATTGTTCGGATTCGGAATGACTAAAATTTTTGAAAATTTCAACTAATTTCAAGGAGTTCTTATGAAGTATTTGATTGGCGCATTAGCCATTATGATTTTGGTAATGACCGGTTGCCAAAAAAAGGAGGTTAAAAACCCGAAAACCGATTTGGCGGATGTAAATGGCATTACGCTTGATAAAACCTTATTCCTGAGCAGTTATCAGCGAAGCAAGGAATTCAGAAGTCCCGGCGAAGTTACGCCCGAGAAAATTAAAAAATTTATTGACGATTATTTTATCGGTGATTTCCTGATCATCAATGAGGCCTTGGCACAAGGATTGGAAAATGACAGCTTGGTTAAAAGCCAACTGCAAAATTTGAAGGTTACCGCTATGACCGGTATGAACGGGCCTTTGTATGCCAAAATAATGTCGGCTCCGGCCACGGTAAGCGATGCCGAAGCCATGGCCCTGTACAAAAAGAGCGACCATGGCGTGAAAATCGCCTACATTCGATTAAGCTCCAAGCGTCAGGCGGACTCTATTTATCAGGCACTTCGTCACGGAGCAAAATTCGCTGAAATGGCGCGCAAACACTCATTGGACATCCAAACCTTTCAAAAAGGCGGGGAAGTGCAAGGCGTTTTGTATCCAGGTTTATTACCGGAGGACCTTGAAAAAGTTATGTTTCACATGAGAGCAGGCCAAATATCCCAACCGATTTTCACTAGCGGTTGGTATTACATTATTAAAGTCAATGCAACACCCAAAATGCATTTGAAATCTTTTACGGAAGAAAAAGCGGGCATGATAAAAAAGGTTAAACAGGCCAAAGAAAATCAACATCGCAATGCTTACATTGACAGTCTGTTTATTCGCTATCATTATCAAGTGCACAAAGACCTTTTCCCTGTTTTACGAAAAGCATTTGTACCTGTTGAACGTGTCGGTAAAATTGACGAAACCAAAATTCCGCATGATATGTGGAATAAACCATTGGTAACCTTTGACGGCGGTCAGATTTCATTAGGGCAATTCGTTTCCATTTACAACAAATCCAACTTCGGCAGCCGTGTTCCTTTAAGGGAAGACGATGAAATTGAAAATCATATTAAGGCCATGGCCGTACCGTTTATTATGTATCAGGATGGTTTGAAAATGGGTTTGCAAGACAGTACTCAATTTAAAGCCCTGTACGCACGTTATCGCTTAAGTCAATTGGAACGCGACGCCATGCAACGTTTGGTCTATTCGCAAGTTAAAGTCAACGATGAAGATCTGAAGGCCTACTATGAACAGCACAAAGCGGAGATGCGGAATCAACCGTTTGAACGGGTTAAAGATTACATCACGAATCGTTTGATGGCGGAGAAAGCCAACGAATATAAAAAGACGCTGGTTGCCAAGTTGCGTAATAAATTTGATGTTGTTTACAACGAACCCTTGATTGCTCAAGTGGCCGATTCTTTAAATAAAATGAAAGCGGCCATGGCTAGGAGCCCACGCTTTAGAGCGCCCATGCCCCAAATGCCTCAAATGCAAAAGCGGAAATAAAAAAAGAGCATAAAAAAAAATCAGGATTTCTCCGGCGGGAAATCCTGATTCTATTTTAAAATGATTTGTAGAAATAAATGTCTTGATTTTAGGATTTTCTCTAATTTTAAATAATCGATGCTGGTTTCTTCTCACACGTTAATCATGGCTAATTCCATGTTGATCAAGAGATTACGTCCGGGGCTGTCCCAAAAGTAAAAGATGATGAATATTTATTAATTTTCCATTTCAAAAACGACCTTTCTTTAATTTTTTCAATTGTCCCATTCAGGACAAATATTTTAGTGGTGGGAATCATTTTACCCATATTTGAAAATATGGGCTATGGGCACCCCATCGCTCCGCGATGGGTTTTTTTAACCCGTCCCGTCAGGGACGGCTCGCCATTAGCCCACAAATTCATTTGTGGGAATTAAATGTCCAACCAAATCAAAATTCTCGTCCTGAAAAGGACGGTTGATTTTCGATAGCCCTGAGCTTCAGCTCGTGGCTATTTTTTTGCTCGTACTGAAATTAGGGAACAAGTGGATTGGGTATTGCAAGAACTTTCAATAATCCGAATAAAATTTTTTTCTTTCGTAACTTTTGAGACAACCCCGGAAAAAGGGGGTGAGTTAAACATCGTATATAAATTTTTCCAAGGTTTCTTTTTTAATATTTTTGCGAATCGTTACAATTGCTGCTTCAATTTTTCAGCTTTGGCCTTTTCTTCCTTGGCTGTACGTAAAGCCTTCTGATAACGTTTTTCATCCGGTTTCAGCTCAAGCGCATGTCGGATGTTTTCTATCGAGGCGTCATGCTGACCCAAATACATTTGCGCCAAGCCCAAGTCGTAATAGACCTTGGCGCGCAGCTCCGGCTTTAAAAATGGCTTTGCAGTGGCCTTTTTCAGCAATTGTTCCCCGGCATCCCAGTCGCCGGCTTTGAACAGAGCCACGGCTTTCTTGGTCTCCGGTACTTTGTCATCTACTAAAAATTGGGCCTTAACTTTAATTTGATACGGAGCGATCATGCGCCGGAATTGAGCGGCAATTTTATTTAAACACTTTTTATAAAGCGCATTGCGATCGATTTTGGGCGGGGCCTTGTCAAGGGCCGATGTTTCCGCTTTTTCAACAGCGGTTAATTCTTTGGCCGTCAATATTTTACCCGTTTGCACATCAACAATTTTAATATTTACGGATAATTCGTATTTCGCTTTCCATGAATGACGCTGATGCGACTTGCCTTTTTTGTCTTTATACGGCGGAGAATGGACTAATTCCTGATGAAAACGATCCGTAGTGATGCGGCCGAAAATCAATGCGGAGGCGCCTAATAATTTGCCAAGCGCTGGTGCGGAAGATGCGTCAATTAATCCCGACGCGGCCAATTTCTGTTCCTGGATAATTTTGCCCAAGGTTTGGCGATCAACCACTTCAAACCGTTTGGTTGCAATAAGTTGCCGTGTTAACGCATCGCGTAAATCAAGAGCATGCTGATCAATCCGTCCGTAGGAATTAACGAAATCTCCCAACGCAATTTTAGGATAGTTTTTCAAATTGATTTCCGCCGGTCGCAGCACAGTCATCATAACGGTTTTGGTACCACAGGAAAATAATGATAAAAGAAGCACAAAAATAGAAAGACGGAAAAATACAGAAAAATATTTTTTCATGGCACTCATCCCGATTTAGTAAACTTGCAATCCAATTTTAGATTATTTTCGTTTTTAATTCAAATGAAAATACTCGGATATCTTATCGTGTTCTTGAACGCCCGAAATAGACGTTCTTTATAATCGCTTGGGATTATTGGATCACGGAATGCATTGAAATTAACACATCACCTTAGGATTCGTACGTATGATGCTCTTCTTCGGCCAAAATTTTTTGCTCATCTCTAATAGCAAATTTCCGTCGTAGTATTAAACGATCTTGAAAATCGTATTCATAAGTTTCTTCCGCAACAGGCTGGCGGTTGTGTTTCCTTAACAGATATTCGATTTTACCCGCATCGTTGTAATGTTTAAAAAACGATCGTTGCGCATAAAAATCAAGAATAATTTCATTCAATAAAATTCCATTGTCACCGTAATCAAAGCATTCCAAACGTTGAATTTTATCCTCTGCATCATACCAACTTATTTCAACCGGTAAATTTCGGGCATCGTACAAGATCAATTTTCTAGCCTTAAAATCCGTGCCGTTTTCAAGAATGGTTTCGCTTTGTTCGCGCTTTTGATCGTTATAGGTTTTTAGTTTTAAAATTTTTAAACGGCCTTCCGGTGAAATATGCTCCTCTTTAACCATGTTGCCATTGGAATCATAATGAAATTTCTGAATAAAAACAGGTGTTTCGTTTTTGCCGATTTTTCCGAACTTTAAAAGCCGATTCGGTACCTTGGAATCATATTCCCAAAAATGCTGTGCAACCAAAGTGCGATTCCCGTCAAAAAATAAGCGCCTTATCAATTGATTCATGTTATCGTAATTAAGTTCGACGGAACTTAATAAATCCCCGTTATGATTTTGAGTAGTGGTCTTAATCGGATATCCGTTAGAATTATACTGAAAGTAAGTATGGAGTTTTAATTGGCCGTCAGCGCCATATACCTGTCTTTCCGTTTCTTTTCCGTTGGCATCCAAAATGTAATGAGTCTCTTGGGATAAAAATTCGTGCTGGTCTTTGATTTTAAATATTTTTTTAATGTGAACCATAGTTGGATGTCTCGGTCTTTTGTTCTTTTAGCCACAAAAGAAAATAATGAAAAAGTTCATAAACTTGCAAAATATTTAAATTTTAAACATATAAAAACAAAATACAACAACAGAAAGCCCGGAATAGTTCTTTTATAAATGGCATTTACTCCGAAGCGTTAAGTACTTGACGTACTAATTTAATAAAATGAGAGATTTGATACGGTTTATGAATAAAATGGATTCCTTCTTCCAAAACACCGTTTTTAACAATAAGATTTTCCGTATAACCGGAAGCATAAATGATTTTAATGGAAGGAAAGATTTCCTTAATTTGTTTAGCCAATTCTTTGACGCTCATCGTGGGCATAATTAAGTCGGTAATTAATAATTCGGGATGAATTTTTTCTTTTTTAATTAGTTCAAGTGCTTCCATGCCGTTAGCAGCCGTAATGACCTTGTAACCGAATTCCTCTAA
>JALWEA010000389.1 GCA_027039465.1 Calditrichia bacterium
ACATTATACGACCAAAGACGGATTGCCTTCCGGCTATGTGGTATCTATTAAAAGGGATAATAAAGGAAATTTTTGGTTAGCCACATTGTATCATGGAATTTCCTATTTTAATCCTAAAACCGAAACATTTAAAAATTACAATAAAAGTAACGGTTTCCCCTCGGATAAAATTAATTTTATCTATAAGGATAAGGAAGGAAATTTTTGGTTCTTAACCAAAGATCAAGGGGTGGTTCGTTTTGACGGTAAGCATTTCCTGCAATTTTCCGGGCCCGAGAAAAAATTGAATTGTGGTGTTACCTGCATGTTTGAAGATAAAATGCATAATTTTTGGTTCGGTACGCCCTCGAATGGGGTCCTTATTATAAAAAGAGGTGTGGGACTTATTAAACATATTACAGAAGCAAACGGCATCGGTGGCGATAATATTTTTGTTTTGGCACCGGACCTTCATGATCATGTTTGGATTGGGACAAAAAGAGGCGTAGATCAATTTAATTTAAAAGATTCCACGTTTAAGCATTATGGTTTTGCTGACGGATTTCTTTGCCTTGAGCCCGATCAAAATGTTTATCTTAATGATAGTAAGGGGCACATTTGGTTTGGTGGCATCGGAGGCGCAACCCGATATCTGCCGGAATATGAAAATTATTTGAAAATTCCTCCTAAAATTGTCATAAATAAAGTTAAATTATTTTTTGGTGAAAAAAAGATTCCGCAAAATCGTAAATTGAATTATCATGACAATCATTTAACATTTTATTTCACGGGTTTGTCATTTAATGACCCGCAAAAAATACGCTATTCCTTTAAATTATTGGGATTTGACAAAAAGTGGTCACCGCCGGGTATAATCAATTATGTGACTTATTCTAATCTATCACCTGGTCATTATATTTTTATGGTAAAAGCCTGCAATGGTAATGGTATTTGGAGTAATGTGGCGGCTACATACTCATTTACAATTGTTCCGCCATTCTGGATGCATTTTTATTTTTATGTTGTCGTACTTTTGTTTTTACTTTTGGTAATTTATGCTGTTTTCAAGTGGCGTACCTGGAATATTCAAAAACAAAATATTTTATTGGAACGTAGAGTAAAAAGCCGAACTGCGGAATTAGAGAGAACTACCGAAAATTTAAAAAAAGCTTATATTTCGCTTAAAGAGAGTGAAAATAAATTTCGGACGTTAACCGAAACAATGGCTTCCGCCATTTTTATTTACCAAAAAGACAAATTTGTCTATGTCAATCGAGCAACTTCTGTGCTTACCGGCTATTCTGGCAATGAACTTTTAAAAATAAAATTTTGGGAAATTGTTCATCCCGAATTCAGAGAGTTTTTTAAAAAAAGGAGTCTTGCCTGGCAGCAAGGCAAACCCGTACCGGATCGATATGAATTTAAGATTATTCGAAAAAACGGCGAAGAGCGTTGGGTTGATTTTACCGCGGGTAAGATTGAATTTGATGGTAAACCGGCGGCTTTGGGCACAGCCTTTGATATTACCGATCGAAAGAAAGCGGAGCAGGCCGTTAAAGAAAGCGAATTGCAATTAAGAACTTTAATCAATGCTATGCCGGATATTGTTTGTTTTAAGGACGGCCAAGGGCGTTGGATTGAAGCTAATGATTTTGATTTAAAATTATTCGGGATCGAAAATGTTCCCTATAAAGGGAAAAGAGATTCGGAACTGGCGCAATATAATGAGTTTTACAAAGATGCATTTTTGGCCTGCGAAGTTTCCGACGAACTTGCCTGGCAAAAAGGTAGTATTTCCAGGGGAGAAGAAGCAATCCCCCAACCGGACGGAACGAGCAAAGTTTTTGATGTGATAAAAGTTCCCATATTTAACGAAGACGGAACGCGTAAAGGCCTTGTGGTAATCGGCCGTGATGTTAGCGAGAAGAAAAAAGTTGAACAGGCCCTACGCGAGGAAAAAGAACGATTAAGCGCTATTTTGGGTAGTATTCATGAAGGCGTCATTGCAACGGATGATCAATATCATATTTTATTTATGAATCAATACACCCAAGAAATATTAGGCCTGAATGAAGAAGATTATTATGACAAAAATATTCAGGAACTTAGATATATCCTGTCAGGCTCTTGTAACAATGAAGAGATAAATATAATTAAAAAGACAATTGAAAGCGGTCAATCCTATTATCCGGATCGATTACTTGAATTTACCGCTCAAGACGGACGCCGTTTATTGGTTGATGCGCATTGCTCACCTATTCTTCGACCTGAGCGGGCGGGAAAAATTTCAGGCGTTGTCATTACATTCCGCGATGTTTCCGAGCAGAAAAAGCTGGAAGAAGAACTTTTTAAAGCAAGAAAGTTGGAATCCCTGGCTATCTTGGCCGGTGGGATAGCGCATGATTTTAATAATATTTTAACGGCGATTATCGGAAATTTGTCATTGGTGAAATTGCGTATGGGCAAAACCGATTGTCCCACCAAATTAATGGAATTGGTCGAAAAAGCGGAAACCGCTTCCATGCGCGCACAAGGATTGACGCAACAATTGTTAACGTTTTCCAAAGGCGGGGCTCCGGTTAAAAAAGCATCAACCATTCAAGAACTGATCTTAAGCACGGTTGAATTTACTCTACGGGGCTCTAAGGTACGCTACGATGTTTCATTACCTGAAGATTTATGGCCGGTAGAAATCGATGAAGGCCAAATTAGCCAGGTGGTTAATAACCTAACCATAAATGCTTTACAAGCCATGCCGGATGGCGGCCACTTTTTCGTAAAGGCGGAGAATATTTATCTGGAAAGGGAAAGCGCCATTCCTTTATTGCCCGGGAAGTACGTCAAGATTTCATTTAAAGATACGGGAAGTGGTATTTCTCCGGAAGTTATTTCTCGTATTTTTGATCCGTATTTTACGACGAAGAAAAAGGGAAGCGGACTTGGTTTAGCCTCAACTTACTCCATTATTAAAAAACACGGCGGGCACATTACGGTGGAATCGGAGCTAGGAAAAGGCACGACATTTATTTTTTACCTGCCTGCTTCCGATAAAAAACTCGAAGAGAACAGTGAGCCGCAGGAAAATTCCGAGCAAGCCGTTGAAGGAGCCCGTATATTGGTTATGGACGATGAAGATAATATCCGGGAATTAGTCAAAGACATTCTGGAAAATATCGGATATGAAGTTATTGAAGCCCGGGACGGTCAGGAAGCAATCAATTTATTTAAGGAAGAATACGAAAACGGGCGGAACATCGATTTGGTCATTTTGGATTTAACGGTTCCCGGCGGTCTTGGCGGCAAAAAGACGATTAAAGAATTACGTAAGTTAGATGCAAAGATCCGTGCCATTGTATCCAGCGGCTATTCCACGGATCCTATTATGGCCCGATATCAGGAATACGGATTCGATGGTGTCGTGGCCAAACCGTATCAAGCTAATGAGCTTATTCTGACCATCCAACAAGTTCTAAATACGCAAAAATAATTTTTACAAACAGGCAGACTGAATTTGCATCAAATCTTTTTTTCGTAACGCCAGAAAACGCGTTCCACCATTGCATTTACGTAATAGGAATAAAAACGTATCGGGCCGACCCACGGAATGATGGATTTTTCCAAGCCCCAGTCTTTCATATCTTGCAGGCATCGTTTGAGCAAAATACTGCCGATTCCTTTACCTCGTAAATCGGGATGGGTGCCCATTGGTCCGAACCAGCCCGTGCCGAAGTTGTTGCCGTTGTGCGCGGAGAAAGCTTTAATTTTTCCCTGATGAATAGCAATGTGAATGGCAATGGGCAAAGAATTATAAGCGTTGAGCACCTCATAACGCCACAGGTCAAAGTGCTCGTGAATAAATTCAAGCAGTGCCTCACGGTCTTCATAATTTGCGCGGCGAATTTCGATTCCTTGGCCGAGCAGTTGCTTTTCTTCTTCCTGAGTATCAAATGTCTGATTCAGTAAATCAACGGTTAAATTGGAAGTATCGCCGAAGCGTTCAAAACCCATTGTTTCAAAGAAGGCCAAAGCAGGTGTGTAACGAGGATCAATACCGGGCATGAAATAATTAAACGGCACGTCATAAACCCGCACCTTTTCCATGCCTAATTCTTTGAATTTGTCTTCCAAAGCATGATACAACTCCGTACCGTATCCTTGCCTTCTGTAGGGCTGGGCCACAACCATTAATTTTACATATCCTATTTTTTCTCCGCGAATGTCACGTGTTACCCCGGCAATATAACCGATCATTTCCCCGTTTATTTCGTAAAGGAATACCAAATCGGGATTGTAAGCGGGATCTTCTAATATTTTTTCTCTTAAAAGTACTTCGGTCAATTGGTCAAATTCCATGTGTTTATTCGAAAGTGAAAGCATTGTTGGAATGTCATTTTCATTAAAGTTTCGTAAGCCACTCATAAGATTCCTCCTTGATTAAATTTAGGATTGTTAAATTAAACGAATGGCATTTAAATCGCAAGTCAAACCGAAGATGAGCAGCGTTTAATAATGGATATTAATTTACATATCAAAGATTAGGCGTACTTTGTAAAGCCCCTGATCCTGCCGAATATTTAAATCATGGTAAGTGACCGCTTTGATTTCCGTTGCATTTTCCAACCAATCAGTGGGAATATCAGAAATCAAACCGGTCCGAGCCTTAACATAAAACCGAGCATTACTGCGGATTGTAAGAGATAAAACCGGTAATAAAAGGATATGTTTGACGGAAAAAAGGAAATTCAATTCGTTTAGCAACGAAATTAAAGCGGTTTCAGGGACGTCTTCTGTGAGTGTTAAAACATAATTTCCCTGAGAAGATTTTTGATGTTGCCAATTGATATCAGGGAGCAAGATGGAATAAAATCCGTAAATGGCTTGAGTAAATAATTGCTCTAATGTTTCACCGAATATTTCCAGCCCAATATCCGCTTTGTGCTCTATCTCATGGAATCCTTGCATTCGTTTGCCCAATTTCTTAAATAACTTGGTAACTTTTTAAAGGGAATATAAAAATTGTCGAATTATAAAGAAAGTAAACAATAATCAAATGGGAGACCTGAGAAAATGATAAAAAAAGGCATAATGCTTTTGGGGACAATTGCTCTGATTGCCGCCTGCAGTTTTAATCAGCCGGATGTTCCTTCCTGGGATACATCGTGGAAACTTTATTTGCCGCTTAAAAATGTGAATTTGGAAAAAATTGTTAATGATTCCACCCTGATTGCAGATACGACCAACGGTCAGCCGATTGTCAAATTCAAATTGGAAGATTCTACCGATTGGGTTCGGGTGAATCAGGAAGATTTGTCTATCGATGGAGTTGACGAAGATTTTAGCGCAAAAATCGGTACGATTCATTTGAAAGATAAATCGGAAGTCAATTCTTCGCCGTTGACCCTAAACGATTTGTTACCACCCGAAATAACCGCAACAGATACCATTCCGCCCTATCCAGGCCGGGTAATAACACCGGATCCAAAGGAAGTAACGTATGATTTTTACAAAAGCGCTTACATAAAATCGGGCAGTATTTATTTAACTTTCCACAACGATTTGTTTTTAACGGTTGACTCCGGATTAACCATTCAACTTTTCAATAATGGCGGCGACACCCCTGTTAAAATAGCGGATATTAAATTCGACAAACCGATTACACCGTTTAGTGTTGTTCAAAGTAATGTGGTGGATTTAAGCAATACAAGAATCAGTAACAAATTCTTATTAAAATACACCATTCCCATTCAGGGCACCGATACGGCCACTGTTATTACGGATGAAATGCGAAACGGAACCATTTATTCGGTATTAACGATTGAGAATATTGAAGTAACCGAAGCAGAAGCAAAAATTCCGGAGCAATCTTTTTCCAAAGATCAACAGGTGCCTTTGGCCCAGGATGAGCACAAAATTATTAAAGCCGGCATAGCCTCGGGTACGATTAACTTAGATATTAGAAATAATTCAAATGTTCACACAAGTTTGCATATTATCATTCCTAATATTGTGCAAAATGGTGAGCCGAAATCCATTGATTTGGATATGCAACCTCAGGCGCAGAGTATCACACCGATCGATTTGAGTAATTGCCAAATTCTAAATCCGGATGCCCCGGACCAACCCATCGATTCTTTGGCGATTCACGTAGATGCAACGGTAAGTTCGAATGACCAAATTGTTAAAATCTCCGAAAATGACGGTTTGGATATTCATGTTACTTCAACTTCAATTTATTTTGAAGAAATAAAAGGTATTCTGGCCCCAATTGAGCAGGAGATCACCCCAGAGACTGTTGACAATAGTGACATGTTTAAAAATATATCAGGTAAAGGCCTTAATCTGGATGACTTGAGGCTTACTCTTGAATTTGATAATCAAATCGACATTCCGATTAACGTTCATCTGGAAATTACGGGTTACCATGAAGATGGGGGACAGGTGGATTCCGTAAATATGGTTATTGACCGAACCATTCAGGCCTCAAGTGTTTCGCCGATAACACAATTGGTCTTTGATAAGAATTCAACGACTCCGAGCATTGTGGATTTAATGGCCATTTTACCTACTAAAGTGACCTTTAGCGGAAAAGCAACTATTGAAGGAGAAGGAAGTGTTCGTGTAAATGACGGCATTCGATCCAAATTTCTGATTGAGTCGCCATTGAGCTATCGCTTAACGGACTCCATTAAATTTAAAGCGGATATGGATAGTATCAAAAAGGATGATATTGGCCAGGATGCGCGCGACCGTATAGCGAATGATTTGTCCGAGTTATCCTTGCATTTGAATATCAGTAATGGAACGCCGATCGGCGCGGAAGTCAAATTGATTCTTGCTGCGGATTCCACACAAATGGGCAACGATGATGTTCCGGATTCGACCAAAAAAATGGTCATAAAAGCAAATATTGAAGGCGGACAGGTTGGTGCCGACGGTTTTGTGCAAACGCCAACCGAAAATGAAGTGGTTATTAAAATAAGCCACGAACAGGCACAACTTTTTGAGCTCAGCCCCATTTATTTGCAACAAACTGTGACGCTTTTACCGACAGGAGACAAAAAAGTGATCATTCGAACCAATGACCAAATCAGGCTCGATGCCTACATCGGTTTGAAGTTCAGGGTAAACTTGAAATAAGAACGGAGCTTATGACCATGAAAAAATATTTAATCATATTGATTTTGAGTGCCGGGCTTTATGCTCAGGGGTTTGATGGCGTGGGATTAGGTCTCGCTGGGAATTACGGCGCTTTAAGTAGGGGAGTGCATTCTTTGATGTACAATCCGGCGAATGTGGCCGTTCCAAGGAATAATGTTCTCGAATTAAATTTTATCGGTTTGAATTTGGGCGTTTTTAACAACAGCTTTAGTTATAGTACCTATCAAGATTATTTTGTTACTAATGGTAAAGAAAATTATTGGGACCAAAAGAAAAAAGATTCTTTTTTAGACCTAATACCGGACAACGGTTTGAAAATCAGCAGTACTATTAATGCCAATGTATTAGGATTGGCTTTCAATAATTTTGCCATGGCCGTACATCCGGTGGTCTTCGGCGAGATACAAAATACGCAAATGAAGAATATTTTGGACATTATTTTAAATGGAGACGATATTACACGTGACTATGCGCTGGATTATCCGGACCTCATGAAAGGCTCGGCATTTTCTGCCGTAGGTGTTTCAATAGGATATGCCTATCCCTTACCGATAAAAAAGTATGTACCGGATATTTCCTTCATGTCATTTGGTTTTGGTGTTAATTATTATTTGGCGCTTGGTGTGGCTCAGGTGGAAGATGCCCAGGCCCATCTGAAGAGAACCCAATTTAATGATTACGAAACCATTGAAACGACGTCCAAAAGCAGTGTTCGTGTTTCTTATCCGGAAGGCGCCACTCCGGCCGGCAAAGGCCGAAGCTATAATTTTGGTATTTCCGGTTTGTATAAGAACAAATGGTTTGTATCTTTAAGTTTTATGAATATTGCCGGAAGAATTAATTTTAGTACCAATACGCAACGATTGTATACGGACGATGTGCATCGAATTACATTTTATGCGGATAGTTCGTTTTCGACAACTTTTGATCATTCGATTGATACCACGCTGAATATTGATCCCTTCTCAACCGGGGTACCGTCTTATTTGAGCCTTAGCGCAGCCTATTATTTCAAAAAGAATCTTGTTTTCACATCGGAATGGAGGCAAGGGTTAAACAAAGTATTCGGAAACTCAACAAGACCTCGGCTGGGGTTTGGAGTTCAGTATAAGCCTTTGTGGTGGTTACCTTTGCGTTCGGGAGTATCATTCGGTGGGAATGTTGGGTTTTTAATGGGCCTTGGTTTGGGAGTGGATTTCCATTATTTGAGCCTTGATGTCTCCTATGCCATGAAGAACGCTTTATGGCCGACCCATTCGGAAGGCACCTTTGTAGCGTTTAATTTTATGATTCGCATCTAATCATAATGCTCGGAAAAGCAAAGGCAACCGGCCTACTCTTGACATGTTGCGGCGCGTCCGTCCCTCGATACGATTCTGCCTATAGTTTTGCGTTGTCCGAAGTAAGGGCGAAGCATTTCCGTCAAGAAATTGCAAAATTAAAAATTTAACGTCGTGCAACCAAAAACATCGATTGTTTCTTTATTTGTTAGGGAAATGCTTCGCCCTTACAGGTATCGGCAGATTCACTCGGGAACCGGACACGGTCAAAGGCAACCGGTTGTCGAGTAGAGACCGCGCCAGCGGGATCGTATCGAGACACGGTTGCCGTACCAGTTCCCAATTAATTCATGTATTTTAATAATCCGTGGCGGCAGCCATGGTTTCATACCTACTTTTGTCATGTGGTGGGCTGTCATTCTGAATCCCGATTCTCGGGATGAATAATCCTTTACGGCCGTTGCTGCTTTGAAGGGGATTCTTCGCTGCGCTACTATTGACATGTGGTTGGCTGTCATTCTGAATGGAGCGCAGCGGAATGAAGAATCCCTTATATCCGTTGCTTATTCGGAGGAGATTCCTCGCTGCGCTCGGAATGACAGGTTTGGCCTCATGTCACTGCCTTAATAATCCGTGGCGCATACCATGGTTTCTGACCTCGTAATGACAAATCGTTCAGTTTAGGTTAAGGCAAGACGCAATCGAATAAAGATAAAGCTTAAGAATTTTTACGAACTTGATTTTCATTATTAAGGTATTCTTTTTGGGTTTTTAAGTTTGATGAAAATATAATCAATTCGTAGATTCAGTCAAAAGAATAAAAACGGAGCTAAAATGGACAATAAATCACATCGCCATGCTAATAACGGCATTTCCAAATACGAGTTGGCAAAATTGTGGTTACCCCGTTACACCGGCACGCCCATAGATGCCTTTGGCGATTATATTCTGATCACCAATTTCAAAAATTACGTTACCATGTTTGCCGAACGTTTCAATTGCGATATTCGGGGCGAAGGACGGCCCATGCAAACGGCAACCAATAACGAAGGATTAACGATCATTAATTATGGAATGGGTTCGCCCAATGCGGCAACTATTATGGATTTGCTTTCCGCGCGTAATCCGAAAGGTGTTTTGTTCCTTGGTAAATGCGGCGGTTTAAAGCGCTCAACGGAGATCGGCCATTTTATTTTAC
>JALWEA010000390.1 GCA_027039465.1 Calditrichia bacterium
CGGCTACAGAGATGTATGTAATTTTCACATCTTCTTCTCGAGACGGCCCATAGCCCACGGTGCTTTGTGTGTATAAAGCTCAGCTTCTTCGAAGAGAGGGGGACGTAAGTTGCTGATCAATCAAAACTTATCCCGGTTATGGGGGAAGCTGAAATAAGAGCTTAATACTTAACAATTGAGAAAATCTCAGAATTATTGCGTTCTACCAAAAGTTTCCAATTAATCTAAAAGGAGAATATTATGTGCCTGGCTATCCCGGGTAAAGTGATAGAAATCTACGAAGAAGGCGGCCTGAAAATGGGCAAGATCGATTACAGCGGAACGGTCAACAAAGCCTGTCTGGCATACGTACCCGAAGTGCAAATCGGGCAATACGTGATCGTTCATGCCGGGTTCGCCATACAACTGTTAAATGAACAGGAAGCGGAAGAAGTGTTCGAAACCTTTGACGATGTGACGGATAAGTTGGCGCAGGAAGGCTACACCATCGAGAACGAGCCGCTTTCCAGGAAGAGGAAGGAAAATAGTTGATTGGTTGAATGGGCTATTGGGAACTGGGAACTGGGAATTTGGAACTTGGAACTGGGCATTGGGAATTGGATGTTTTATTTCGTTATTCGTGTATTCGTTATTCGGAAACTTGGAACTAAACCTCAGTTCCCAATTCCTAATTCCCAGTTCCTAATCAATCGGAGAGCAACACCTTGAAATACATCGACGAATATCGAAATCCCGAGCTGGTGCGCGAGCTGTTGGAGCAAATCCGCCGCACGGTTAGCCGACCGTGGGTTATCATGGAAATTTGCGGCGGACAGACGCATTCCATTCTGAAAAACGGCATTGATCAAATGCTGCCAAAAGAAATCGAGTTAGTGCACGGGCCCGGTTGCCCTGTGTGCGTTACCCCTTTGGAACTGATTGACCAGGCCATTGCCATTGCCAAAAAAGAGAATGTGATCTTCACCTCTTTTGGCGACATGCTGCGCGTTCCGGGCAGTCACAGCGATTTATTTCAGGCGCGCTCCGAAGGTGCCGACGTGCGCATGGTGTATTCTCCATTGGAGGCCTTGAATTTGGCGCGACAACATCCGGACAAAGAAGTCGTTTTTTTTGCCGTGGGATTCGAAACCACCGCTCCGGGCAACGCCATGGCCGTTTTTCAAGCGCACAAAGAAGGGCTGAAAAATTTCAGTGAATTGGTGAGTCACGTTTTGGTGCCGCCGGCCATGGAAGCGCTGTTGCAATCACCGCAAAACCGGGTGAATGCCTATCTGGCGGCCGGGCATGTGTGTGCAGTCATGGGCTGGTGGGAATACGAACCGATCGCCGAAAAATACAAAGTGCCCATTGTGCCTACGGGATTCGAACCGGTGGACATTCTGAAAGGCATTTTGGCGGCAGTGCGTCAGTTGGAGAAAGGCGAACATTTCGTTGAGAATCAGTATGGTCGCGCTGTTACCAGAGATGGTAACAAAGCGGCTCAGGAAATCGTTAATCGCGTGTTTGAAGTTATCGACCGGAAATGGCGCGGCATCGGCACCATTCCCAAGAGCGGTTTAAAATTGCGCAAAGAGTTTCGGGATTACGACGCCGCTTTAAAATTTTCCGTTGGCGATCTGCAAACCGAAGAACCGGCCATCTGTATCAGCGGTCTGATTTTGCAAGGTTTGAAAAAGCCCAATGAATGTCCGGCTTTTGGCAAACAATGCACGCCGCGCACACCGCTGGGTGCAACCATGGTTTCCAGCGAAGGCGCCTGTGCCGCCTATTACCGCTATCACCGATTCAAAACCGAGTAAAAGGAATTTTTATGAACGATCAACCCGATTTCAGTCAATTTTCCTGTCCCTTGCCCAAAACCGATTACGACACCATTCAAATGGCCCACGGCGCCGGCGGACGGCTGTCCGCCGATTTAATCGAGCGCGTTTTTTTACCGGTGCTCGGTAACGCGACGCTGGAAAAGTTGGAAGATCAGGCCACACTTTCTTTTGGCGATAAGCGTTTGGCATTCAGCACCGATTCCTTTGTGGTACATCCGGTTTTCTTCCCGGGCGGAAACATCGGTGAATTGGCGGTTAACGGAACGGTCAATGATTTAGCCATGGCCGGCGCCGAACCGAAAGTGCTCAGCGTGGGCTTTATTATTGAAGAAGGTTTGTCTATCGCTGATCTGCACGAAATTCTTTTGTCCATGCGACGCGCGGCCGATCGCGCCGGTGTGCAAATTGTAACCGGCGACACCAAAGTGGTAAACAAAGGCCATGGCGACAAAATCTTCATTAATACATCGGGCATCGGCGTTATTCCGCAAAAGGTTCACATCAGTGCGCATCAAATTAAGCCAGGGGACAAAATCATTTTATCCGGAACCATTGCCGATCACGGCATGGCTATCATGTCCGTGCGGGAAGGGCTTTCGTTCGAAAGCGTAATTGAGAGCGACACCGCCGCACTGAATCATCTGGTGCAGACCATGATTGAGGTTAGTCCCAATATCCACGCCATGCGCGACCCGACCCGCGGCGGATTGGCAACCACACTCAACGAACTGGCGCAGGCTTCAAGCGTTGGCGTGCGTATTTTCGAACAAGCGATTCCGGTAAGGGAAACAGTTAAAGCAGCCTGTGAAATTTTAGGCATTGATCCATTGTATGTCGCTAATGAAGGCAAATTGGTAGCCTTTGTTGCGCCGGAAGATGCGGAAGACGTACTAAAAGCCATGCGAGAAGATTCTTTGGGTAAAGATGCGGTTATTATCGGAGAAGCGGTTGAAAAGCATGCGGGGAAAGTGGTCATGGAAAATATTTACGGCGTGGAACGGATTATCGACATGCCCGTCGGCGAGCAGTTGCCAAGGATTTGTTAAAGTGAGCGCTAAGCGGAACATCTGACTGATTGCTATCAGTCAGATGACCATTGGTTTTGGGACTGATAGCTATCAGTCCCAAATGCGCAAAAACCATTTCATTTAATTGAAAGGGATTTCCAATGAGCGTTTTAATCTTCTCGGCGGCCACCATTGCTTTTTTTCACACTCTGTTCGGCCCGGATCACTATTTACCTTTTATCGTTATTGCCAAAGCTAAAAAATGGCCCATGTTTCGCACCCTTTCGATCACAACCCTCTGTGGCATCGGCCACGTCCTCAGTTCCATCATCCTCGGCACCATCGGCATCTTGTTCGGCCTGGCCCTCAACCATCTGCAAATCATCGAGTCGCTGCGTGGCGACATTGCCGCCTACTTGCTGATTGCCTTCGGTCTTGTTTACGGTGTTTGGGGATTGCGTCGTGCCTTTAAAAATCAATCCCATACCCACCTCCATTTTCACAAAGACGGCAGCGTCCATGCCCATCCTCATCAACACACGGATGAGCACGCCCACGTTCATTCCTCTGATCTCAAATCACTCACCCCATGGATTCTCTTTTTAATTTTCGTTTTCGGCCCCTGCGAGCCGCTCATCCCGCTCTTCATGTATCCGGCCGCCCGCTCGCAATGGGTTGAGCTCATTGCCGTCACCTCCGTTTTTTCCATCGTTACCATTGCCACCATGTTAATCGTGGTCGGTCTTTCTCTGCGCGGCCTGGAACTCCTGCCCCTGCAAAAATTCGAACGCTACATGCACGCCTTAGCCGGCTTCACCATTTTGCTCTCCGGACTCGCCATTGTTTTTTTGGGACTTTGATCGATTTTGCCCTAAATTTACCTCTCGACTTGTGAATCGACTTGCAAAAAAGAGAGGGCGCCATGAAAAAGTTTAAATTTTCCGTTTGTTTTACATTTATTCTCCTGCTTTTTGTTCATCTTCTACCGGCCAAAGAGCAGACCGTACCCGTCACCCGATGGCTCACATTAGGGCCCGTTGATTTGCATCTCCCGGCCTTTAATCAAGTCCCGAATTTACAAGGGAAAACATTCGACCCCAAGGATCTTTTAAAATTTTCTTTTATCGAATTCAATCGTCTCCGGCCCAAAGTCGGCGGCGCTATTCTTTGGGCATCCGACCAACCCCTAATCTGGCAAAAACGCGCATCAGCCGATTCCGGTCACGCGGTGTTATTGCCGGAATCGAATCGCAAAAGACAACTTTACTACCTGGCATTCTACCTGCATGTAAAGCGCTTCATGCGCCCGAGAATTGAAGTAAAAGCGCCCCATCCGTTTCAGGTCTTTGTGGACGGCCGTCCGGTGCTAACCCAATCAATCTCGGCCGTGGCCGATTCGCTCAACAAGCCTCAAATGTTCTTCAAAACTTCAACGCCCTTCGAGCTGGAGACCGGCACACACTGCATTCTCATTAAAACCATTAGCGATCCGGCCAAAACCTACCAATGGTCCGTGGCGGCCCGAATTCTGCTACCGGAATACGCACACGGGAATGACATTACGCTAAACGTTTCTCCGCAAGAATCCATGCGCGTCACCCATCTGTTGGACGGGCCTAAAATACGTTCGGTTGCCGTTTCGCCGGACGGACAATACTGCGTTCTCGCCTACGGCAAATCCATGCCGCCGTCCGATAAGGAAGAGCGCTGGTTGGAATTGCGTCGTTTGAAAAACGGCCGATTGGTGCAAAGCTTCCGCGGCTTAAGTAAGGTGCGATCCGTCAAATGGGCGCCGACCGGTCAGCGCTTTACCTTTACCACCAACGAAAAAGAAAAAAGCACTCTCTGGGTTGCCGATTTACAAACAGGCACAACCACTGCCCTGTTAAAAGATGTAAAACAATTGGGCGGCTACACCTGGTCACCGGATGGATCGTTCCTGATTTACAGCATCAGCGAAGAACCCGCAAAAAACAAAACCGGCCTCAAGCATGTACTGGCCCTGGAAGATCGCTGGCCCTGGTGGCGTAACCGCAGTTTTTTGTACAAAGTCAATTTCCCATCCGGGACAAAAGTACGTCTGACGGCCGGAAAGCTAAGCACCAACTTGAACAGCATCAGTCCCGACGGACAGCGCCTGATCTTTACGCGCACACTTTCCGATTATTCCGAACGGCCCTATTCCAAAACCCAATATTTCATTTTTAATCTGAACGACTTTTCCGTTGATTCGCTTTGGACGCTCAAATGGGCGGGATCGGCCCAATGGTCACCAAACGGACGCTACCTGCTTATAACCGGAGGCCCTTCCATATTTAACGGTCTAGGCAGAAACTTGCCCAAAAACATAATCCCAAACGATTACGACACGCAGGCTTATCTTTACGACCTCCGCTCAAAATCGGTACAACCTGTTACCAAAACATTCAAGCCGTCTATTAATCGTGCCGTATGGGGAAGCCGCGCCCGGCACATCTATTTCATTACCACCGACCGCGATTACGTAAACTTGTACGATTATGATCTTAAAAAGAAAACATTCAAAAAAATCGACACGGGCGGTGATGTTGTTCATGCTTTTTCCAAAGCGGCGCACCAACCGCTGGCCGCAGCTATCGTCTCCGGTGCATCCCTGCCTCCGCGCGTGATGGTCATTAATTTGAAGAAAAAAACACATCGTTTACTGCTAAGGCCCGAAGAGCAAACCTACGCCAACGTACGCTTCGGCAAAGTGGAACGCTGGACTTTTATCAACAAACGCCACACCGAAATCGAAGGACGTATTTATTACCCGCCGGATTTTTCGCCGGATCGGCGCTATCCGTGCATTGTTTACTATTACGGCGGCACCACTCCCGTCAGTCGGGATTTCGGCGGACGCTATCCCAAGGAACTTTGGGCGGCCAACGGCTATGTTGTTTACGTTCTGCAACCAAGCGGTGCCACGGGCTTCGGTCAGGCATTCTCGGCTTTGCATGTTAACGATTGGGGTAAAATTGTTGCGGATGAGATTATTGACGGTACCAAAAAATTCTTGGCGGCTCATCCTTTTGTGGATTCGACCAAAGTCGGCTGCATTGGTGCATCTTACGGTGGATTCATGACCATGACCTTGGTTAGCAAAACGCATTTATTCGCAGCAGCCATTGCTCACGCAGGTATTAGTCTCATTCCCAGCTATTGGGGACAAGGATACTGGGGGTATCTGTACAGTGCCATTGCAACGGCCAACAGCTTTCCCTGGAATCGGCGCGATATTTATGTTGACCGGAGTCCTTTATTCAATGCGGATAAGATCGACACGCCCCTGCTGTTGCTGCACGGAACCGCCGACACCAATGTTCCCACCGGTGAAAGCGTTCAATTGTACACGGCCTTGAAGCTATTGGGCAAAACCGTGGAATTGGTGGAAATCAAAGGGCAAAACCACCACATCATGGCTTATTCCAAACGGAAACGTTGGACCAGAACCATCATTGCCTGGTTTGATCGCTGGCTAAAAGATCAGCCCCAATGGTGGGATGCGTTATATCCGGAGAAATAAGATTAAAGATTAAAGATGAAAGATGAAAGATGAAAGACTTGGAGGATTTAAATGAGAAATCGTTCTATTTTTCTTTTTGGCATTTTCCTGCTTTTGGGATTGAATTGGGCCTGTCAAAAGAAAAAGGCACCTCAAAAAAAGTCAACCGTTAAACCGGCGGGTAGAGAGATTGTTGTTCTTTCCGCCGATGATTCCACCAAAGGTATTTCCAAAGGTTGGACTTTAAGTTCGCAGGGCATGGTCATTTACTGGCGTAAAAATCTTGGCAATGCACTGTTTGACGAGGTACCGATCAGGGCAGATTCCAACAAAGTCCGAGCAATTATTGATTCACTTAAACAAACGGGCATTTTACAGCAAAAATTACACGCCTCCGCAAATAAAATTTATCATTTAAGATACAAGCAAGGCGGTGAAGTTATTCATTTAAGTTGGACGGCCGGCACACCTTTACCGGCAGCCTTCCTTGCATGGCGAGCCAAAACCCTTCAGTGGTGCAGAGAATTGAAGCAGCAAAAACAAACCGCAAAGCATTAGGTAATTTTAAGATAGTAGCATGAGTTAATTAGGAACTGGGAACTGACTGACGGGGAAATGGTTAAGGGTTGAAGAGTTAAGGGAAAAGTCGTTATTCGTATATTCGTTAAGTGTTAATCGTAAATTATTGTTTGTGCAGTCGGTGTTGTGTGCCCGTCAATTGATGAGATTCTCAGACCTGTCATTGCGAACGATCCCGCGAGCCTGCGAGCAGGAGAGTGAAGCAATCCCCTTCAAAGCAGGGTGGCCATGAATAATGTTAGGGATTCTTCATTCCGCTGCGCTCCATTCAGAATGACAGCCCAGTTCAGCAAAGGTGTCTCGATACTATCTGCCGACGCGGACTCTATTCGACAACCGGTTGCCTTTGACCGCGTCCGGTTCCCGAGTGATTCCGATTTATCGGAAGCGCATCGATAGACGGACGCGCCACCTTTATACAATATTAGCTCAATCCCCCATGATCACCTTCGGCCCGTTTTCAATACCCTTAACCATGCCGCGTCTTCGTTCCTCGGGATACCCGAGGCAATGAGAAAGATAGCGCACGCCATCCACGGTTTTGTCGCGATTAATATGTTGGTGCCCGTAAATATGAATCGTCGCACCAAGTTTTCTAATAAAGCGATCGATTTTTAACGAACCGGCCACGCGGCTAAAATTGAATTGCGGAAAGCGATCATGTTTGCGCATGCGCTCAGGATCGTACGACATCTCTCCGCTGAACATCACTTCATGGCGCGGCAGAAAATGGCTGAACGTAATGATTTTCTCATTGGATTCGGCGGGCTGCCAATGATTGGAATATTCCAGAAAATAAGCGCTCGGATCAAAACGATTTTCTTCTGGCCAATGCACGTAATAATTATCGCTCCACATTCGATTGGTGGCATCTTCGCCGATTTTGGGTAAATACAAGGTATCTTTCTCTTCTTGCAAATTATACCATGAAAATACGGGCACAATCCGGATACGTTCTTTACCTAAAGTAAAAACTTTCGCTTGGACTTCAATTTCATTCGACCGGCAAAATTCCATAATCGCCTTAAACTTTTCCAAAGAATTCGCCCAATCTTCTCCTCGAATCCAAAGGTCATGATTCCCAGGCACAAAGAAGAGCTCGGCAAATTTACGGCGTATTTTCAATAGCCAAATCCGCAACAAGTCGAAATCATGGGTAATGTCTCCGGCTAAGATCAGGATGTCGTTTTTGAAATCCCAATCGGATAGCTGTTGAACCCATTTCCTGTTTTCCTCGAAGTCCACATGAACATCGGACAAAATAAAAACACGCATAGCATGAAAATATGTAGCATAGCATTCAAAATCAACCTTCTTAACTTTCCTTTCAAGCGGTGTTTCCCGAAAAATCAAAACCAACACCTTCCGTTTATTCCATCTTTTTTCAAATCTCCTTAAAATGCAATACTTATTTTAGAGATGTCAAAAATTAACAGAGAAAATTATTTACATTGTAAATTTTTTTTCATAAATTGCCCCAAAATTCACAAAATAGATTTGCTGTATCTGTTGTTGAATTTGTATATTTTTGAATGTACAAATCAATCTGCTAAGGTGCGGATTGGACGGTTAAATAAACACGTTCTTTTTAGAGCCGTTTACGCGTTGAAAAGAACATTTTTACAAAGTAAAATTTACGTCAGACGAACACTTGCCGCACGTCGGCAGAAGGTTCGTCTTTTTAATGCAAAAAAATTATTCCGCCGATCTTTGTATTAAGATGGGCAAGATTTTCGATCTTAAAAAATTGAACTTTTTAATAAATACAACTGAAAAACTTATAGTGAGGTTATCTACATGAGAGTAAAACAATTTTTACTGATGTTCCTGCTGTTTTTCTCGCTATCGGCTGTCAAATTGCTGCATGCCACTCCGCCACCGGACAGCGACCAGAACTGCTACCGATGCCATAGCATGAAAACACTTTCCTATCGCGATTCCGTTACCAACGCTATTGTTAGTTTGTATGTGGATTCAACCAAATTCAAACATTCCAATCATGCCGATTTAGGTTGTGTGGATTGCCATGATGATGACGGCTTTTTGCAATTCCCGCATACTGAGGAAGCACGGAGTCAGAAGTTGCAATGCACCGATTGCCATGATTCGTTTGATAATAATTTTGAACAGTTCCAACAAAGCGTTCATTACAAAAAATTCGGCGATAGATTTTCCTGCTTTTCCTGCCATGATCCTCATGCATTCAAAGCATCTTCCGATTCAACTCCGCCTCAGGAAATCATTGCCAAAGACAACGCCATCTGTTTGAACTGCCATTCTTCACAAAACCAGTTAGCCAAATTGGATTCCAGCGGTAACTACACGGATTTGATCACGGCACATCAATGGTTACCAAAAATCAAATTACATTGGAAAGCCGTTCGTTGTATCGAATGCCACACGCCTATTAAAGGCGGTGTCTATTCTCATGAAATTTTGCCCAAAGAAAAAGCGGTTAAAAAATGCGAAGAATGCCACAATAGGAATTCCATCCTGTTCACAAAATTATACCGTTTCCGGGTAAGACAGGCGCGTCAAAAACAAGGGTACTTAAAGTCATTGGCTGAGAACACTCCTTATGTCGTTGGTATGACGCGCGATCCGGTCATTGACCGCTGGAGTATTTATCTGTTTATTTTGACATTACTCGG
>JALWEA010000391.1 GCA_027039465.1 Calditrichia bacterium
TCTGATTCTATATTGTTCTATTCAAGTATTAGAAAAGATCTTTTAAAAATATTTTTGCCGGAGTGGTGGAATTGGCAGACGCGCTGGACTCAAAATCCAGTCTCCTTCGGGAGGTGTCGGTTCGAGTCCGACCTCCGGCACTCTTTTAAGGGAACGGTTAACGTTCCCTTTTTTATTTTCCCATAAAACTTTCATTTCGTTTAAAAACCAAACTGCCCACCGGCGCACCGATTACTTTGCTCACCAAAGCGCATTTTACTTTTAACAAATAATAAATCAATTCCGTACGATCATCCAGCGTTTCGTAATTGCCCATACCTTTGGCGATGATGATATCCGCATTTGTGAAGGCTTCTTTCATTTCGGGCGATACGCGATCGAGCAAAGTGGCCGGGGCATTGTCGCCGTTTTCGATGATTGTAGCTATTTTGTCCAGGCCCACCATTTCCGCATCTTCCCGCGTGGCGTCATTAATAATGGGTGCGCCGCGTACGGCAACTTTGAATTCCAGACCTACTTCCGGATAATAGCGCTGCAAAATCTCTATAAACAAACGATCAAAGACAATTTCTCCGGCATTATCGGCAATGTAAAGCACGGAGCGCGCCTTCTTTAAATCGTCAATAAAGCGATTAAAATCATTGATTTCAAAATCGATTTTGGCGATGTTTTGCACCGATTCTTTAATATTCACCTGATCATGGGATTGGGCACCGAAATCGATAATATTCCCGACCACCGCTAATTTGGCGGCCATCATCACCGGATCGTCACTTTTAAAAACAATGCGCAAAAGTTCATCGTAATGCGCCAAGCCCAATGCGTTGTATTTATGCTTGAGCTCCTTGTACGGATCGTTATTGCCGGTAATGCGGTGGATGATGGAATAGACTTCGCGTCCGAGAGCGGGAGGCGGCGTGTTGTAGTCGATGTCGGTCAAATAGATCAAAATGCGGTTGATGGCTTCTTTTTGCAGTCGCACATCGGAAGTGGCCAAACGCGCCGTTTCTATGGTTTGCCGTAAAATACAGGGAATACATTCAAATTGTGTTTTCATGGTTTTGCCCTTGCATAATTTGCGTTTGTTAATCAAGCCGCAAATATAAGCATGAATATCTCAAGAAAAAAGAAAAATAATTCGGAAATAACGCAGGCCTACGGAACTTTCGGCCTTGTGCGGCGTGTATCTTTATGAAAGCTTTCACATCAAATTTAGTGGAATTTGAGGAGGATGAAAGGAGGGTAAAATGAAGAACAATGAATTGGAAATATTGGTAAAGAACATACAGGAAGAGTTAAAGAAGTTAAATCTTCAGGACGGAGAAATTATTGCACAAGCCAATGAACATTACCGCCTGAATATTTCGCCGTATCGCATGACCATGGAGTTGCGTTTTCCGGAGGGGATTCAAAATATTCAAGAGTAATTATTCTTCTTTTTAACCAAGCCATCAAAGAAAATAGGAAAATTATTGATTGATGTTTCGCGCATTTTCCTATTTTCTTTTTTTTAATCCATTCTTTTAATCTTATTTTCGCATCACGATCCTTTCCATTGACATTACCTCTTTAAATTCTTATACTTGCAGCCATTGCTAAAATAATAAATCGGAGTTGAAATGAAACGCTGGATTTTGCATTCCGCCTGGAAAGATTACATTTTTATTACCATTGGCGGAATAATGATGGCTTTGGGTATCGGTGTGTTTTTGGTTGACGCCAAGGTGGTTCCCGGTGGGGTTTCCGGTTTGGCCATGGCTGTGCATTACCTGACAAACGGCGCGGTTCCGGTCGGCGGTTTGGTTTGGGTTTTAAATATTCCGCTTTACATCTGGGGATTTAAAGAATTAGGGCCTCGTTTTGGCGTGCGTACCTTTTACGGTTTTACCGTTTCCTCCCTATTAATCGATATTTTTCGCGGCGAATTTCCGGGTTTGCATTACAATGGTCTTAATATGAGTCCGTCCATTGTGCACATTCGTCAGCATGACTTTCTGTTTTTGGTTTTATTAGGCGCTTTCTTTTTAGGCATTGGTTTGGGCATTATTTTTAAATTCAAAGGTTCTACGGGCGGTTCGGATATCGTAGCTGCCATTCTGCAAAAACGATACGGTTACAAACCCGGCATGGCTATCATGATGATTGATTTTTTTGTCATTACTTTAGCCGGTATCATTATTCAGCTTAAGCATCTCTCGGGAAATATTCCGGCTATGGCCTTAACGCTTTACGCCTTCTTTTTGCTTTTCGTTTCTTCCCGCTTAATCGATGTGGTGCTTGACGGCTTTGACTATGCTCGCTCTGCTCTAATTATTTCCGATAAAAATGACGAAATCGCCAAAGTGATTATGGAGCGGTTAAGTCGTGGGGCTACTGCTATTCGGGCGCGCGGTTTGTACAAGAATATCGATCGCGAGATCATTATGACCGTGGTTTTCAGAAAAGAAATCACCTTGCTGACCGAGCTTATTGAAGAAATCGATCCTTCGGCTTTTGTTATTATTAACAGCGTACACGAAGTTTTAGGCGAAGGATTTCGCAGACGAATATAAACGGGATTTTAAACAAGGCAAAGCCGTCGGTTTTAGTTAAAAGCGGGGTTTTGGCTTATTTGACGCTAACCAATAACAGAGCTTGATCTTCCGTATCGGTCGGCAGATGATCGTCCAACCACAGTGCCGATTTCTGCAACTCAAAATTATTTTTAGTTAAGGCGGGAACGAAAACGCGTTCGTACAGTGAATCATTTTCCTCGGACGGTTGTCCCGTTAAATAGAAAACAAAACGCCGGTTTGATTGCAACGGAAGTTGCATGGCCGTGATAAAATTACGCAATTCCGAATCGATCAAAATCGCCTTGCCCTTGATCCAGTCCGGTGTTTTCCCCGGAGAAATTTCAAAGGGAGGATTTTGATTGAGTCCGTAAAAATACATTCGCTTGTTTTGAATGTCGAATACATTTAGGGAAAATGTAAAAGCCACCTGATAGATATCCGGGCTGAACCGGTCAACGAGGGTATTGAATAGC
>JALWEA010000392.1 GCA_027039465.1 Calditrichia bacterium
GCGATGTGTTGCCCACTTATGATACGGCCGGAAGCGTTAAAATGATTGCCGAACAAAAATTAACGGATACGGCGGCCATTGCCAGTGCGGAATCGGCTAAGATTTACGGATTAAAAGTATTCCAGGACAAAATCGAGGACTATCCGCACAACCAAACACGGTTCGTGCTTCTTTCGGCCGAACCGCTGCGCTTGGAACAGGGTGAGTACATGCCTTGCAAAACAACCATGGTCTTTGATACGCTGGATCAGCCGGGCATGTTGTACCGCTGCCTGGGTGTTTTTGAAAAATACAAAGTCAACATGACCCAACTATCTTCCAGACCGCATAAAACGGAGCCTTGGAAGTACCATTTTTTTGTGGAAGTAGACGGGCATGTGGAAGATGAAAATATCGCAGAGGCGCTGGAAGAAATCAAGAAATTAACGGGCTTTTTACATGTGTTCGGCTCTTATCCGAAATTTGAAGCAACGGAAATCGAACCGGTAACGCGTAAACCCAAGAAGAAAAAGGTTTCCGGCCCGCTTTACAGCCGGGATTACAAGAAGGAACCGACCATTGTGGAAGTGGGCGGGCATAAAATCGGTGAAGGACATTTTGTGATGATTGCCGGGCCGTGCAGCGTGGAAGGTCGCCAGCAAATGATTGAGACGGCTAAAATTGTTAAAGAACACGGCGCCCAATTGTTACGCGGCGGCGCCTTTAAACCGCGCACTAGTCCTTACAGTTTTCAGGGCTTGGGCGAAGAGGGTTTAAAGCTGCTCAAAGAAGCCGGAGAGATGTTCAATATGCCTACGGTGAGCGAAGTTCTCTCGGTGGAATATGTGGAATTGATGGCCCGTTACGTGGATGTTTTGCAGATCGGCGCGCGAAACATGCAAAACTTTGTTCTGCTGCGCGAAGTGGGTAAAGTCAACAAACCCATCCTCCTCAAGCGCGGCATGATGGCTACGATCAAAGAGTTCTTATTATCCGCGGAATACATTTTGGCCCAGGGCAATCCGAATGTCATATTATGCGAACGCGGCATTCGTACCTTTGAAACGGCCACCCGTAATACCCTAGACATTAGCGCCATTCCCGTTTTAAAGGAGCAAACCCATCTACCGGTGATCGTGGATCCGAGTCATGCCAGCGGTATTGATCGCTGGATTGAACCGCTCTCTTTGGCAGCGGTGGCCGCAGGCGCGGACGGCTTAATGGTGGAAGTCCATTTTAATCCGCCGACCGCATTGAGCGACGGCCCGCAAGCTTTGGACGAACGGCAATTTGCTCATTTGATGGAGCGTATTAATCATTTACGCGGATTGAAGTGAGCGTTGATCGGATGTGGGTTGAATTGTTGAATGGAAGAATGGTTGAGGGGAAAGCGTTATCCGTTAATCGTATTTTGGTTGAATAGTTTAATGGTTAAATGGTTGAATGGGAAAAATCGTTATTCGTAAAGCATTGTCATTGCGAACGATCCTGCGAGCCTGAGAGTAGGAGAGTGAAGCAATCCATTCCAAAGCAGCAGCGGCCATGAATCATGTTAGGGATTCTTCATTACGCTGCGCTTCATTCAGAATGACAGGCTGCCGCGTCCGGTTCCCGAGTGATTCTGCCGACACTTGTAGGGGCGAAGCATTTCCTTAACAAATAAAAGAATAATCGATACTTTTGGTTGCATAACGTTAAATTTTTTGAGTTTGCAGCATCTTTTCGGAAATGCTTCGCCCTTACTTCGAACATCGCAAGATGAAAGGCAGAATCGTATCGAGGGACAGACGCGCCACGTATTGTGTAAACCGCACTTTCCGAATAACGAATAACGCATACACGAATAACGATAAGACAAAGTTCCCAATTCCCAATTCCCAATTCCCAGTTCCAAATTCCAAGTTCCCTTCGTTCCGCCGCATTTAAATTCCCCCAAAAAACTTTAAAATTTCAAATTATGAAATATATTTAATATTTTCGGCTAAATTTGTTTATTGAGAAATATTTCTTTAATTTTCCAATTCGTTAATAGTCGAATTGTGGAAAGAACTTTAAAGAGCAGCGGCAGTTTTATTGATGAAAATTAAAGCTAAGCAAATTGTAAAACGATATGGCAAACATATTGTTTTACGTAATATAAATTTTGAAGTAGCAAACGGCGTCTCGCTAGCCATTATCGGCTCCAACGGTTCGGGCAAGACCACGCTGATCAAAATATTGGCTAATTTGATCGCACCCACGCGAGGTTCGGTTACGTATCAGCAGAATGGAAAAACAATACCTCGGGAAAATATCTATCGCCACATCGGATTGGTCGGCCCTTATCTTCAGCTGTATCAGGAATTAACCGCACGCGAGAATTTGTATTTTTTCGCCCGAATGCGCAATATTCCTCGGTATAAAGAGCGTATTGCAGAACTCATGGAAACCCTGGGACTTAAAGGCAGAGAAGACGATGCGGTTAAAGCTTATTCGTCGGGAATGCAACAGCGATTAAAATATGTGGCCGCTTTGCTGCATCGGCCGGAGGTATTATTGGTTGATGAGCCGCGCTCGAATCTTGATGAAAAAGGAATCGAAACGGTTTATGCACTTTTGCGGGAACAAAAAAAGCACGGCATTTTGATTATTGCCACCAACGATAACGAAGATTTGCAGTTGGCAGACCGGAAGTTGAAGGTGGAAGCGCTATGAAACAGACCTACCTGATTTTAATAAAGGATTTGCAACAGGAATTCAAAACGCGTTACGCCATCAATGCCATTTTGCTTTTTGCCATTGTTACCTTAAGCGCCGTTTCATTTGCCATCGGGACCTTTACCGCCGGTGAGCAGGTGTTATCGGCTTTATTTTGGGTGATCCTTTTCTTTTCTTCCATGTCCGGTTTGTCGCATATTTTTATTCGGGAAGAAGAAACCCAAACCGCCGATACGTTGAAGTTGGTGGCCAAACCGGTTCATATTTTTTTAGGAAAATTCATTTTTAACCTTTTATTGTTGATGGTGCTTGAAGTTGTTCTGGTACCCTTGTTTATTGCGCTGATGAATTTTCAGCTTCAAAGTTCCGCCATTTTTTTTCTGACCCTTTTAATCGGTAATTTCGGATTGGCCGGAGGCGGTACGATGGTGGCGGCCATTATTTCCAAGGCCAGCGCCAAAGGCGCCTTGTTTACAGTGCTTTCGTTTCCTATTTTATTACCGGTGCTGATCAGCGGAATTAGCGCCACCAAAAAAGCGGCGGCGGAAAGCGCGCTCTCTAGTGCGCAAAGCGAATTACAGGCGTTGTTTGCCTACAGCGTCATCATCATTACGGCAAGTATTTTGTTGTTTGATTATGTTTGGAATGAATGAGTTTAAAATAGCGGAAGAAAAAAACGATTTCAATCGTTTAACGAATTACGATTAGTATTGAAATGAAAATTATTCCTTAAAATTAGGTGAAGCCTATGTTAATCAAAATAGGGAAATGGCTGCTTTTTATTCTGTTTGCCCTGACGATCACGGGTGCTTTTATTTGGGCGCCTTTAAAAGAAGGGTTGGGCGAATTTACGCGCGTCATTTATTTCCATGTGCCCATGGCCTGGATGGCGGTGTTGTTTTTTCTTTTAGCGGCATATTACAGTTATCGCTATTTGCAAAGCAAAAATTTATTGTTTGACGCTTATGCTCAAGTGAGCAATGAAATGGGCATTTTGTTTGCAATTTTGGCAACCGTTACGGGCTCCATTTGGGCAAAACAAATTTGGCATTCTTACTGGAACTGGGATCCCCGTGAGACGTCCATTTTTATTTTATTGCTCATTTACGGAGCTTACTTTTCCTTGCGTTCCGCTTTGGAACAGGAAGACCGGCGGGCACGACTTTCGGCGGTGTATTCTTTGTTGGCCTTTGTTTCGGTGCCGTTCTTTGTCTTTATCGTGCCGCGAATTTACTTTTCGTTGCATCCGGAACCGGTTTTGAATGCACAAGGCAAAATCAATATGGAAGCACGGCAACGAATCGTCTTTTTTAGCTCGCTTATTTTGCAGACCGTCTTGTTCCTGTGGGTCTTTAACATTCGCAGAACACAGGTTAAGCTAAAAATGATCCTTCGGCGTTACGAGGAAACCAAAACATTTAAGGAGAATTAAATGGATCCTGTTTATGTTGTGTTGATCATTAACTTGATTATTTGGCTCGGGGTTTTCCTTTACGTTAATAAAACCGATCGCGAGATAAAACGTTTGAAACGGGAAATCGAAGACTTGAAGTTGGAAGAAGGCAAAGAGTAAATCGGTAAAAAACTGCGGAAATTTGTTTTGCCTTTCGCCGGTGTTTACACGTACGGGGAAATTTTTATTTACTGAAAAATGATGATCGGAATTTTTGCAACAGGACAAAAAACGTAGTTGTATGTGTGCCTAATTTAAATGAAATAAATTGTGTAAAATAAACAAAAGGAGCGTAAATCATGCGTTCAAAATATATTATCGGAGCGGTGATTATCATCGGATTCACTGTTTGGGCGGCCATATCATTCAATGCATCCTTAACGCCTTATGTCTCGGTGGATGAAGCCAAGCATCTGAACAAAACGGTGCAAGTGAAGGGTGAACGTTTGGGCCACGGAAATTTTGATGTCAATACGAATCAATTCAAATTTAAAATTCGCGATGAAAACGGCGATGTTTTGCAGGTGGTTTACGACGGAGCCAAACCTGGTAATTTTGATCAGGCTTCGCATGTGGTGTGTGTGGGGAAATATGAGAACGGCGTTTTCCATGCCAAAGAACTATTAGTTAAATGCCCGTCCAAGTACCAACCGGAAGGGAACAATTCATGATTATCGGATTATCGGCAACCGCTTTAACTTTTGTAGCGTTGATTCTAAGCATCGCTGCCTATTATCTTTATGATCGTCGGCAGGACAAGTCTTTATTGACTTTTGCCAGAATGGCTTTTTACACGGCAAGTGTATTGATTCTGTTTCAGGCCGTCCTTTTAATGTATGGTATTTTAACCCATCATTTTGAGTGGAATTACGTTTTTAGTTATTCCTCACGCGATTTAAGTCTGTTTTATTTAATATCTACTTTCTGGGCCGGGCAGGAAGGCACCTTTCTGCTTTGGCTGGTTTTCGGTGTGTTCTACGGATTTTGGATTATTCGCACACGTAAAAAAGAAGAACCGTTGGTAATGGCTTTCATGCTGTTAGTGATGGCTTTTATTGCCATGATTCTGATTCGAAAAAATCCGTTTGATTACATTTGGAATGTGAATCCGGCTTCGTTTCGTCCGGGCATGATTCCGAATGACGGTGTGGGATTAAATCCGTTATTGCAAGACCCGTGGATGGTTATTCACCCACCCATTTTATTCGCAGGATATTCGGCTACTATGATTCCTTTCGCTTTTGCCATGTATGCCCTTATTAAGCGCGAATATGATGAATGGGTACGGGCAGTATTGCCGTTTGCCGTTTTTGCGGGATTGCTTCTGGGAACCGGTATTATTTTAGGCGGTTATTGG
This sequence comes from Calditrichia bacterium, assembly GCA_027039465.1. Taxonomy (GTDB): domain Bacteria; phylum Calditrichota; class Calditrichia; order Calditrichales; family Calditrichaceae; genus Caldithrix. The sequence continues at coordinate 5,487 of JALWEA010000392.1, forward strand.
TCTTACGTCACACTTGGCTGGGGCGGATTCTGGGGCTGGGATCCCGTTGAGAACAGTTCGTTGGTGCCGTGGTTATTTAGTTTGGCGCTGATTCACGGGTTGATCATCCAATTGCGTCAGGGCGGCATGAAGAAAACCAATTTGCTGATGGCGATTTTAACTTTCGTTTTTGTATTATACGCTTCGTTCCTGACGAGAAGCGGGGTACTCACCGATTTTTCCGTTCATTCTTTCGGTGAAAGCGAATTGGGCAATTATTTGATCGGTTTTGTGCTGTTCTTTTTTGCCGTGGGAATTTTGGTCTATCTGTTCAGGGTTAACGAGGTTAAATACAAACCGGTGTACAGCTCGCTTGGAACGCGTGAAAGTTTTATTGACCTGGGGATTTTAATCCTTGTTTTGTTTGCGGTGTTTGTTTTTGTGGGAACTTCGTGGCCTATTATCAGCGGAATTTTTAAGAGCAAAGCCGAAAGTTTTGCCACGGAATATTACAATTACCTGGCCGGGCCGGGCGCAGTATTATTGGCACTGCTTATTGCTTTGGCGCCGGTCATGCGTTGGAAGGCGTCCAGTTGGGACAAGTTAAAGGCTTTAACGCTGCACGGAATCATCAGTTTGATTTTGGGTGTCGGCTATTATTTAATGGGTGTTAATAATTTTCTTTTCTTGCTTATTTTAATTCTTTCCACCTTTGTTATTTTGGTTAACGGGCAGTTGGTTATTCAACTTTGGCGGAAGAAAAATTACAGCTTTGGCGGCTATTTGGTTCACGTTGGCGTTGGCTTGATGCTAATGGGCATTGTGGCCTCCACCGGATATGATCATTCTCAAAAAGTTCAATTTCCTAAAAATATGCCTAAAAAAGTTTTCGGATATACCATTACCTACAAAGGACAACAACCGGCTAAAGACGGGAAGAATCGTGTGATCCTGGATGTGGACGGCACAAAACAGATGGCCAAATTTTATTGGAGCGATTATAGTCGCGCCTGGATGGTGGGGCCTTCCGTCGAGAACAAATGGATCCGTGATTTGTACATTTCACCGATTCAGATCATTCCGGCCGATCAAACGATGCAGCATGGCGACGAAGTGGAGTTGATAAAAGGTAAGAAAACCAAATACGGAAAATATACCTTGCTGTTTAAAGGGTACGACATGAAATCGCATGAAATGGGCGGTTCCACCATTGTTTTGCGTGTTGTGCTCGATGTGTTCGATTCCAACGGCAAACTGATCGGACAAATTGAGCCCGGGCTTAAAATGCAGGGCAAGGAGAAAGATTTGGAACCGGTAACCTTTGTAGACGGTAAAGGCAAGGTTTATTTAAAAGGCGTGAATGTTGAAGCGCGTAAAATTCATTTGGATTTTGTCTATCCTTCCGGGCACAACAATCCTGCGGCCGGAAAAGAAATTTTAGCGGCCGAGGTATCTATCAAGCCGTTTATTAATTTGCTTTGGTTGGGAACCATCATTATGATTTTGGGATTTTTAGTTGCTTTGTATTACCGGTTTCAACGGCATGCGGGTTGATGATTGATGGAATGGGAGAATGGGTAAGAGTTAAGCGTGTATCCGTTATTCGTATATTCGTATATTCGTTAAGCGTAACTCGGAACTTGGAACTTGGAACTAAGGCGACAACCGTGTCTCGATACGTTCCGCTTGCGCGGAACTACTCGACAACCGGTTGCCTTTGAGCGCGTCCGGTTCCCGAGTGATTCTGCCGACACTCGTAGGGGCGAAGCATTTCCCTAACAAATAAAGAAATAATCGATGTTTTTGGTTGCACAACGTTAAATTTTTTGAGTCTGACGCGTTTTGACGGAAATGCTTCGCCCTTACTTCGAACATCACAAGATAAAAGGCAGAATCGTATCGAGGGACGGACGCGCCACTACATGTCAATAGTAATGATTCCGCGAGCCCGCGAGCGGGAGAGTGAAGCAATCCCTTACAAAGTAGCAACGGATGCAAGGGATTCCTCGTCTCATCGCAATCATTTGGCATCCGGCCACGATCTTGTGTGCCGGTGGGCGAATACTCGCTTCAATTCATCCATTTAACCAAGCAACCAAGCAACAAATTCCTAGTTCCCAATTCCCAGTTCCCAATCCCAACCGTTTCCTCTTCTTTTTGCATTGCATTGAATTTTTTTTCAAATTGCGACTTCAATTCAAACAAAAAAGCGATACAAAGACGAAAGGATGAAAATGGCACCTTCATTGGTTATTTTAGCGGCAGGTATGGGCAGCCGTTACGGCGGCGTAAAACAGATCGATCAATTCGGTCCGCACGGAGAAACCATTCTGGATTATTCTATTTATGATGCTTTAAAAGCCGGGTTTGAAAAAATTGTCTTTGTTATTCGTCGAGAACTGGAAAGCGATTTTAAGGCCGTTTTCGGCGATAAATTAAAAAACCATGCCGATGTGCGTTTTGTTTTTCAGGAACTCGATCATCTTCCCGATGGATTTAAAGTACCTGCAGGGCGCCAAAAACCATGGGGCACGGCACATGCCGTTTTGGTTGCGCAGGAAGCCGTGCAGGAGCCGTTCGGCGTCATTAATGCCGACGACTTTTACGGCCAGACTTCCTATCAAACTCTGATTCAATTTCTAAATCAACAACCCGTTAACGGCAATGAATACGCCATTGTAGGTTACCGACTTGATAAAACGCTTTCCAAACACGGTTCGGTTTCGCGCGGCGTTTGTCAGATAGATGCGCAGGGGCATTTGCAAAAAATCGTTGAACGCACCAAAATTTATTGGAAGGGCGAGAAAATCGTCTTTTTGGATGAAGACGGCAATGAACAAACCATCGATGGCTCCGTTCCGGTATCCATGAACATGATGGGTTACACGCCGAAATTTTTCGATTATTTAAATGAATATTTCGTAGAATTTTTGAAAGAAAAAGTAAATGACGTCAAAGCGGAATTTTTCCTGACCTGGGTTCTGGATCAATTGATTAATACGGGTAAAGCCAAAGTTAAGATTTTACCGACCAACGAAGAATGGTTCGGCGTAACCTACAAAGAAGACAAACCCGTAGTCAAAGAAAAAATCCGTCAATTAATTGCACAGGGCAAATATCCGGAAAAATTGTGGAATAGTTAAGCCTTGAGCGTTAAGGGGAAAGCGTTATCCGTTATTCGTGTATTCGTTAATCGTAAAGGACTGTCATTGCGACCCCGATGAAGTCGGGAGAAGCAATCCCTTACATTCTTAGGCCGTTTCATCAACAATAGGCCGTTGCCGCTTTGGAGGAGATTGCTTCGTCGTTCGCTACTATTGACTTATGGTGGCGCGTCCGTCCCTCGATACGATTCCGCCCGCGATTAGGAACTGGGAATTAGGAATTAGTCTTGGCGTTATTCGTGTATTCGTATAATCGTTATTCGAAAAGTACGGTTTGTGCAATTCTTGGCGCAACCGGTTGTCGAGTAGAGACCGCGTTAGCGGGATCGTACCGAGACATGCGTTTGGAATTTGAAACTTGGAACTGGGAACTTGCCGTAATGAAGAGGATATTCCCAAACGCTAACCACCGCTTGGTGAATCACGATTCCCATTTAACCATTCAACCATTCAACAATTCAACCTTCCTACGATTATACGAATATCGGATATACGAATAACGATTTTCCCCATTCAACAATTCAACAATTCAATCCACATCCGATTACCGCTTAACGAATATACGAATAACGGATACACGCTTAACCTTTCCCCATCCCGCAATTTCCCTCCCGGCCACTTGCATCGCATACTATTTTTCTCTTATTTTATTTGTGAATTATTTTCTTCAAGGATGATCAAACGTTTCAAAACATCTCAGGAAGAACCACCGTTTAAAATATCCCACCGGAGGAACGGTTTATGGCAATTTTTTGTACCGATGCGGGACATGGCAAACCGGACACCGGCGCCGTGTGGCAGGGCGTCATGGAAAAAGACCTTAATTGGCAGGTCGTTCGGCGTTTAAACGCTTATTTGAAAGAACGCGGTCATGAAGTCTGGACGACCCGTCACGATGATACGGATGTGCCGCCTCTCAAAACCCGCTGCCGTCTCATTAAT
>JALWEA010000393.1 GCA_027039465.1 Calditrichia bacterium
GTTTGTTGCTTCGTCTGATTTCTTCGATCCACCGGATCATTTAAGTTAGAGAAGAATTTATAAATAAAATTAGACTTAACTTGCGGCATTCATAGTTAAAGCCGATAATAAATGTAAATCAATAAAAAGGAGATTTGGATCATGAAGTTAAGATTTTTAATATTATTATTCTTCTGTTCTTTTCTATTCGCCCAAGAAAATATTAGCTCTAAATTTAAATTGGTATTCAAAATAAATAGTGAGAATATAGAGAAAGTTAAAAAATCAATAGAAGGTAAAACATATATTTATTATGAACAAATGTGTATTGATACAATTAATAAGGAGTTAACGCTAGGTTTATTGATTTGGGATGATAAATTAAGCAAAAATAAAGTAATATTTGTTAATCAAAATGGGGATATTCTATTTGAGTCAAACTACTTTAATTACATTTTTGATGTTATTGGCGAACCTGCTCAATTTCGTTATTTTAATTCAAAAATTTACTTGGCAGGTTCAACGGGAAAAGCTTTACTAATAGAAAAAGATAGTATTAAGTTTGTTGAATCACCTTGGTTAGAATTTAAGTTAAGGGGAAAATACTCCGGCCCAAATTTTAAATATGAAGTTGGATTTTTAGGTTATAGTCCTCTTTTTAAAATAATGGATAATAATTTATATACTATCGAGTTAGATGGAACATTTGATCAATATAAATTAGAGAAGAATTCTTCCAAGTTTATTGCCCAATATGAACTACCGTTACCCGATACTGTTAATAATTTAAAAGATTTTTTAGTATTATGGTTAGATCCTATCGTCGGGAAATACGGTGATGTCATTTTCCTTTGGGGAAGGGCGCATGAATTGGTTTCATATAACATCAAAAATAAAAAGTTAAAATCATTTAGCATCCAAAATTTATTTTCAGCATACAACATTGGTCAAATATTGACAGATTTAGAGACAATGGGCTTATCCTATTATTCTCTTCCAAATACATCTTACATTGTCGTATAAACAGATACAGGAATTCATATTTTTAGATATGAATAATACCTTAATTTGATGCATGGTTAATTCATTAATTTGGTTTTCGGATGCAGAAGCGCAGCCGCGACCAAGCAACGCATGCTGTTGCAAAAATAAATTTAAACAACAAATACACGGTTTTTTGATTATAAATAAAATATCAAAATATTAAATCTTAAATACACCAATACGTGTTTACCCGTGCAAATCCGAGGCTAAAAAGAATTCTTCGGCACATTAAATTTTGACAAAGTTGCGATCGGGAACGGGCCAAAAACAGGTCAAGCGATTCATGACTTTATGATTAACCTCATAATTTTAATAGGGCAGTATAAAAATTATGAGGTTAAAATTATAATACATTATAAAAATTCTTGGTTTGATTCAAAATTCAAAATTCAAAATATCCGAATAATGTAAATTAAACAAAAAAAGGCCGCCGGGAAAATCCGCGGCGGCCTTGGTTTAAAGCGCGGGAAACCTATTTCATTAACAGCATCTTTCTTGTTTGCACAAAGTTACCGGCCTTAATGCGGTACAGGTACAAGCCGGAAGCCAAATGGCTGGCGTCAAACGTAATCCGATGCGTACCAGCCGTTTGATGTCCGTTGAACAAGGTGGCCACTTTTTGTCCCAAAACCGTGTAAACCGCAATTTCAACCTGCGTATTTTTACCCAACGAATAGGCAATGGTCGTCGTCGGGTTGAACGGATTGGGATAGTTCTGTTCCAAACGGAACGTATTCACCGTATGCAGTTGGTCGTCAATAGCCGTAGCAACCTTATTGGTATCGCCGATCCAGGTGTAGCTCCAGAATTGAGCGCCCTGCCACGAGGTGTCGTTGTTCTTATTGGAATAGGACAAAATACCGTCGCGTACGTTCTTATGATCCGAATCGTGAATGACCAGATCCAGCGGAATGCGCATACCGTTCACCGGATGGAAACGGGCGTCGCCTGCTGCGCCGCGCACGTTAATGGAATCCAACGGAATCTTGCATTCGATTACATAATCCGAAGCGCCCATGGGTGTAAAATTGTAAAATTCGGAGGGATTTGCAAACTCGGCCGGTGTAAAGCCAGCCTGATCATTATGAAATCCGTCGTAGAGTAAGACAAACTTGTAATCGGGCTGATCACCGCGTTCAAAACCGTAGTGTTGGCGGGTGAAATTATAAAGACCCATGTAAACCTCAACAATATCGTCTTCCCAGAAATTTCCTTCGGGATCGTAGCTGTAAACATCATCCAGAATATCAAACGCCATGTACAGGTAATTATCGTCAATCGCCAGATAAATCGTTGCCGTTAAATCGTCGTCGCTGTCAAAGCTGCCTCCGGCAACATGAGATGTGGATGGAGACAGAACAAACGGTTTGATAACTTCCGGATCCCATTCGCTGACGTCGCCGTCCGCCTGAAAATTTTCGGGAGGCGTTAAAGAAATGGTGGGAATGCCCTGCGCCGTATTTTCAACCGGATCCGTAAAACTCGGGTCGGATACATTCCCCGCGGCGTCCGTGCAAACAACGGCGTAATATTCCGTAACCTTGTGATCTTTCAAAGGATAATAAATGAAATGGGCAAGAGATTGCGTTCCTTCGGAAATTTTTTCGCCAATCACTTCCACGCCTTCGGCCGTTACATCGCTAAAGGGCTTATCGCTGGCGTAAACGGTGTAAGTTTCGCCTTCTTCGCCTGGCACATCTTCCCAAATAACCAAATTGTAATAATCCGCCGCAATGGCCGAAACGCCTGTCGGTGCGGCCGGAGCCACCACATCGATTACCGGATTGCCCGTCCACAGGTCGGTGATGTAAATATTCTTATCCTTGGAAGAAACGCCGTTGGTCATAAATTGCAAAACGGAAACATGGCTGGAATCGAAATTGCTGGTGCCGTCCTGATAAGGCATTTCACTCAATTTGAACGCATATTGATGCCATTGGTTGTCCGTTACCGGCGTAAAGACCTGACCGCGTTTGGCGTTGCCGTCTTCGATTTGAATACGCAAATCACCCACACCGTCTTCGGCCTTCATTTTAAATTTGATGGAATCGGTAGCCCAGGAAAAGCTCATGTCGTACGGAGGATCAATGCTCCAGCCACCGCCGCTCCAACCGTTGTTCCATTCGTCCCCCGGAATCCAATGAATGGCGTTGGTGCCAGCTTCCGGGCCTGCGCCTTCTTCCACCTTAATCGTGGATTGTCCCCAGGTGAATGTGGATAAGCTGTTAGCCAACGCTTTGCCGTTGAAGAAAATAAAAGATTTTTTAGCAGGCGAATATAAAGTAATGTGATCCACAATAAGCGTTCCCTGGGAATAATCGCCTTCGCCCGCGCCGTTGATGGAATATTCGAACGAAAATCCTTTTATTTTGTCCAAATCCAATTTGTCGTTTCCGGCGATACCGGCCCAACCGGTGCGATTAAAGGACTCGCCGCCCCATTCGTCGGAATTGGGATCGTCGCGGCCGTCTTTGAGCGCCATCTTAAAAACATGCCATCCGGGTTCGTCGTCCAGAATGTAATGGAACGAATACCAATATTCGCAGTCGCTAATCGAGTAGGTTTTGTTGCCGTCCGGCGAATCGGAAACATCGTGCAGACAAAAGCGGAAATGAACGCGTCCCGGCAGCGTTTGCGGAACGGCATTGTAATACCAAACTTCGATTGAATCGTAGTTTGACCAATCATAAACCGCATTGGAATCCGGATTCCAATGTTCGATTTTGGTATAGCCGCCCCAACCTTCCTTGTTGTGCACGGAATAATCCATTTTAAATGCGCCCGCGCCGGAATAAACCGGATCGGTTACGTAACTGTAATGAATCCAGCCATAGGCCGAATCGGCATTGGCATTGGTTTGGTAATGTTGCCCGCCGAAATTATCGAAATAAGCCCAGAAGTTGGTGTCGGCAGGAGCGCTGTCAAAATCATCAAATAATACCCGCTCCTGAGCCAGCAAAAACAGCGGGAACAAAAGTGAAAGTAAAAAAACACGAACCATAAAAAGTCCTCCTGTTGGTTAATGAAAAACACATTTATTTGAGCAAAACAATTTTTTTTGTTTGAATTTGTCGTTCGGCGGCGCCGGAGTAAATCATTTGCACAAAATAAATGCCGCTGGCCGTAATGGCCTGCCACGGAATTAAATGGGAACCGGCCGTTAAATTCCGATAATTTTTGGTGAAAATCACTTGACCCTGCAAATTGAAAATACGCACCCGTACGGTTCCGTTTTCCGGTAAGGCCACGGGGAACACGGTGCGATTGTTAAAGGGATTGGGATAATTCGGTAAACATCTGAAAGAGCCTGGAACCGAAGACGATCTTCCAAAGGAAAGGCCGGTTTGCAGCGGAAAGATTTCAATGGCATTCAATAAAGACACACCGACACGATTGACCAAATGAATGTCCAAAATCCCGTCGTTAACCTGCAACGAATCCGCTTGCAGGCATACGGCCTTTTGAAATCCGTATTGAGCAATCGGGTCGAGATTTTCGGCAATTTTACGATTTTCGGCTACAATATCGAAAACGCGTTGTCCGCTTTCCTTGACTTTATTTTCGGCCAAATGTAATACCAGGCGATAAAGGCCGTTCGGCACTCTGATTTTGTAAGTAACCGCCTCGTGCAATTCCGTCCGGTAAACGGAATCATTGGCACAACCGGCAATATGCGGATGTTGGTAGAACGTTTCAGCAAATCCGTCCTGATGGCCGTACATGCGATCCGGTCGCCATTGCTGATCTCCCAAATAGTCGCCGAATGCCTCGCCCCCGGCATTAATGCGAATAGGGAAGGGCAGCCATTGCAGTCGTTTAATGGTAAGCACCTGCCCGATTTGCACATTTGCCGGTTGTGCCCGGTCTTTAATACCGAGTACCGCCAAATTGTATGATCTTCCTTCTTGCGGCGTGCTCACTTTCAATTCAACCGTGCGTCGGTCGGATTGCAATTTTGCCCATTTAACGGTTAAGCCGGGAATACGGAAGTTGCCAACGGTCGTTGCGGAAACAGAATCCAGCTCTTCGCTAAAGCGGGCAAAAACCGTGCTGTCCAGCATCCAGACATAAAGCATTTGCGGCGGATTCTTATCTACCAAGCCTAAGTGATCATTGTCGGTCAGGCATAAAATCATTTTGCCGTCTTTGAAAACAATATTTTCCGGCGTGAAATCACAGTTGTTGCCATCAAAAGTGTGGGTTGCCTTTTGCCAGCGGTCGGCATTAAAAGCATCAAAGTCGTCTTTCCATTGCAGGGTAAAGTTATTATTCGTCCCGCAATTGCCCGCGTTGGGTGTGTAGGCGGCGTAACTGACCCAGTCATAATAGGAAAAGATCGGTAATTGCGCGTCAAACCATTCACCGGCCCAGTCTTGCCATTGCGGATTCCAGAGATTCATCATGATTTTTTGCGGATAGTGAAAATCCGCGATGAAAGTATCGTTTTGGCGGTAGATTTCCTCCCCATCCACAAACCAGGCAATGTAATCCGGCGTCCATTCGAAGGTGTAAACATGGTAACCGTCATGGGTGTTAAACGGAACCCATTGGTGGCTCGGGCGAATTTTTTGGTAAGGCCCGATGCTGGTAACCTGCACATTGTGATCGTAGCGCGCTAAAATCTCCACATCAATCTCATTCCATTCCGAAGACGTTTGAAAATCGTGAAAGGTAAAAAACGAGGATAAAAACCCGCTACCGGCCGGCGGCTTCATGCGCACCTCGAAACGTCCGTAAGTAAAAGAATCCTTGGTGCGCAGTTCGGCGCCTTTGTAATTTTTAGCCCGCAACATGGTGCCCGGGATTAACGAAAAACAAAGCAACGCCAAAAGCAAGATTTTATTTTTTATTATTTGGGAAATCAAAATGTGCAGCTCCGTTAAATGTTTTAGCGTAAACAAATCATTTTTTTTGTTTGTACTTTGTCTCCCGCTTTAATACGATAAAAGTAGATGCCGCTGCTGACCGGTTGACCGTTTTGGTCGGAACCGTCCCACAGAAAGAAGTTGGCGCCCGATTTGCTCGCAATTTGATGGGCCAAAACAAGGTTGCCCAAGCAATCGAGAATTTCCAACTGAACGTTTCCTTTGCCGGATAGGGAAAAAGGAATGCGCGTCGATTGATTAAACGGATTCGGGTAGTTTTGGCCCAATTCGAAATTTTCAGGCGGTGTGTTTATTTGTCCGGTGGAACTGATTTTGGCAAATTCCAGTTGATCGACATTAAAACCGCTTTTAAGAAATTTGAGAATGATTTTGTGCTTTCCTGCGGATAAATTAACATGACCGATTTTCACCGTGTCCCAAATGTACCAGCCGCCGGTTTTGGCTAAAGTGACGGGATTCGTTAAAGGTGCAGCGTCGTCGAAAAGCCGGACCTGGCCGCCGTCGGCATTGCCGGCATAGCGAAGATAAACATCATAAGTACCTCTTTCGCTAACCTGGACTGTAAATGCCAGCCATTCATTCGGTTCAATCCAGCCTACGCTGTATTCCGGCCCCTGCTCATCGTTGCTTTTTTCAATGTCAATCCCATCGTTCCGATATTGGCCGCCTTGATTCCATGGCGTGTAAGAATCGAATTGCGTGCGTTCAAAATCGGCATCGGAATAGGCCGTCCCGTTACCGCCGAAATCGTAATCAACACAGGCAAAAGCTCCCGGAACGGTAAGTTCTTTGAACGGCTTGCCTTGCTCTAAAAAGGTGGTATCGAATAAGGCCTGTACCACATCGGGAAGGTAGCGACAACGATCCAGTTTTAAATTCTCCGTAAAACGCAGTAAAATACTCAAAGCGACCGATTCGCTGGGTTTGGCGCCCTGACCGTTCCAATAATTAACCAAGGTTTGAAAATCACCAGGCAGGGCAGCCGAGTAAGGGCTGGTTGTTGTTTCAAATTTTTTGTGCGTCCACCAGCACCAACCGATGTGGTTGTCTTGCAACATTTTTACGACACTGGCAAACCAATGATTGGAATTTTCACCGCTTTCGCCCATCCAAAGCGGAGTGTGATAGGTTTTGCGCATATTTAGATAACTTTGGATGGTAGAGACGGACGGGTCGTTCCAATATTTGTGAAAGCTGTAGGCCATGTTGGTATCCCACGGCGGCGTCAGGGAAGTGAAATCCGTGGCGTACCAATTGCCTTCTACAAAAATAATGTGATTTTTATCGACTTCGCGAATGGCATTGGTGATGCGCACGTACAAACCGCGCAACTCGGTTGCCGAATGTCCCGAAGGCAGCACCGGCTCGTTCAATAAATCATACCCGATGATGGTCGTATCGTTGGCGTAACGTTGGGCGATGTGCTTCCAAATGTCAACCGTGCGATCCTGGTTGGCCGATTCCGTCCAAAGGCGCGCCTCCTGTCCGTCGCTGTCGCTGATGTTGTCCGCATTTTGCCCGCCAGGCGCACAGTGCATATCCAAAATAACATAAAGTTTGTATTTGGCGCACCAGCTTAAAAAAGTATCTATTAAAGCAAAACCGTCTTCCGAATACACGCCAGGCTGATCTTCCGGCGAAAGTAAACGGTAGTTGAATGGGAGACGAATGGAATTGTAGCCCAACTCTGAGATGCGTGCAATGTCTTGCTCATTAACATAATTTTTTCGGTACTGCTTCCAAAACAATTGGGCGTTCTGTTCACCGATGACATCAACCACCTGACTGTTTATGGAAGTGGGAGAGCCGAAACCCGGAAAATGCAGCATGTAACCTTCGGGCACCAACCAACCGCCTAAGCCCACGCCTTTCAAAAACACAGGTTGATCCTGATCGTTAACAAATTTACCGTTTTTGGTTTTGATGAAAGCCGAAGCTGCCGTAACGCAGAAAAGCAAGAAAACAAGGATAAAAATCTGTCGCGAAAACTTCATTTGGTTCTCCGAAGATTTGCATATCATGTCAGAGAAAACGGGCCGGTGACCGAAAAACAAACCGAATTTAATATCAATTAAAATTTAAACATTAATTCAGCGATTGCAATGCAAAACCGAATAAAAAAACATCCTTGTTGACTTTCTTCCATAGCCAAAGTAAAATGCAAGCATAATGCCAAATATTTTTTTATTGGCATTGCCTGCATTTGCCAATAAATGGCCTGAAATTGTTATTATGTTAATAACGCACGGTTTATCAATTTAATAATTGGGAGTATGTCTTTTATTCCGAAAAAATATTTAATCTATTGATTTTTCATTAAATGGAAATTTTTGTGTTTCAATCCACCCTCTTCCTGTGACAATCGCAGGGTGGGAGAGTCAGAGAGGTCTGGACAAAAAGAATGCATTTTTTGCACAAATTTCGGAGTTAAGGACAGATGCATATTAAATTAAAGAATGCAACCGCCCAATGATCTTTGGATGCCGAATGAAAACTTTAGAAAAGTATGCTTTTAGAATTCTCAAAAAAGATGTGAAATGAAGAAAGAAAATACCCGTCAACCTATTGTATTTTATTTCGATTCTGTGTATTATTAAAGCGAGCTATTTAATCGTTTCGGTTTTAATTTTTGGGAGGAAAGATCATGCGTTTAACCTTTTCCCGATTTGCTGTTTTAAGTTTGGCTCTTGCTTCACTTCTTGTATTTTCCTGTTCAACAAATTCTCCGTTATCTTCGAACAATCCCGTATCTTCTTCGGCACAAACCCAGCATATTCAGGCCACCGAAGGCAGTACGACTTATGAGGGTACGCTTAACACCGGTGCGCTTTACAAAATTTGGATGCCGGAAGACTGGAACGGCGAGCTGGTGGTTTTTGCGCATGGCTATGTGGCGCCGAACGAACCGATTGCCATTCCCGAAGATCAATTGACGCTCTCCGACGGTACCTACGTTCCTGATTTGGTGACGGATATGGGCTACGCCTTTGCCACGACCAGCTATCGCGAAAACGGTTTGGCGGTTCAGGAAGGCATTATTGATTTGGTCGAATTGGTCAATCAGTTCAAATCCATGTTTCCCGATCCCAAGTACACCTATTTGGTAGGCGGTTCCGAAGGCGGATTAATTACCATTAAATCTTCTGAAATGAAGCACGTTTATTCCGGCGGGCTGGCTCTTTGCGGCCCGATCGGTGATTTCACCAAACAGGTGGATTATGTCGGTGATTTTCGCGTTTTGTTCGACTATTTCTTTCCGGGTGTTTTACCCGGTGATCCCATGAACATTCCGCAGGAGTTGATGGATGATTGGGAAACCGTTTACGTTCCCAAAATTTTGCAGGCAATGCAAACCTATCCGGATCGGGTGCAGGAGTTGATTATTTGCGCCAAAGCGCCGGTTGATCCAAACGACCCGTCCACTTTCGCCAAAACGGTGCTCGGTGTTTTGTGGTACAATGTTTTTGCAACCAATGACCTGGTGGCCCGCGTCGGTGGCAATCCTTATGACAATACGGAAAAAGTTTATCACGGCTCAGCGGATGATGCGTATCTGAATAAAAATGTACAGCGCATTGCAGCGGATCCCGCAGCCTTACAAAAATTACA
>JALWEA010000394.1 GCA_027039465.1 Calditrichia bacterium
CTCGGAAACAGCGTTAAAAACGAACGATCGTACTCATCCGCTTCAGCCACCAAATAATCGCTTTGTCCCAAACGGGCGTTAGTCATCAGGTTGTGTAAACGGCCGCCCACAATGATGGTGGGATCCAAAGCCGCAGTTAACAATACCTGACCGATCATGGCCGTAGTGGTGGTTTTGCCGTGGGTACCGGCCACGGCAATGCCAAAACGACGATTGAAAATCTGCCCCAAAAGCTCCGCCCGACGCATGGTTGGAATGCCTAGTTCGCGGGCGCGAACCAGTTCCGGATTGTCTTTGGGAATAGCCGAGCTGTAGATCAAAAAATCGACCTTTTGCACATTTTGCGCATGGTGTCCTTCGAATATTTGCGCGCCGTGTTGCTGCAAATAATCCGTAATTTCGCTCAATTGTCGATCCGAACCGGAAACCCGATGCCCCAGCGAAAGTAAAATTTCCGCCAAACCGCTCATGCCGATGCCACCGATGCCGATGAAATAAAAACTCTTTTTCCGTTTAAATACACTCATGCTAAATTTCCGTGATGCCTTGTTTTCTTAACACTTCCGTAATGAGCCGTAAAATTTTTTCTATGCTATTACCGGGATACAAAGCCCGCATCTTCTTTGCCATGTCTTCAATCTTCTCCGGTGCTTGGAAAAGCGCCTTAAGCGTCTGCTGCAAGTTTTCGGGCAATTGCTCGCTATCGGTAATAATCAAAGCGGCGCCCTTTTGTGCCAAAGCGGCGGCGTTTTTGAACTGATGATTGGCCGCAGCATAAGGATAGGGGATTAGAATCGCCGGCTTACCCAATGCCATTAATTCCGAAAGCGTCATGGCACCCGCCCGGCAAATGACCAAATCCGCGGCCCGATAGGCCTTGAACATTTCCGTAATAAACGGCGCAACCGTTACCTGCTGCACTTTTGCCTGTTCCACCCTTCGCTGCCATTTCTCAAAATGATTTTTCCCCGTTTGCCACAGCCATTGCACGTTTTGATTTAATTCCGGGTTTTCCAACACCGCCATCACCGCCCGATTAATATTCTCCGCTCCCTGACTGCCGCCCATGACCAAAATCGTTTGTCTGTCCGGCTGCAAGCCAAAAAACGCCCGCGCTTCTTCCCTACTTATTTTTTCTTCCGGCAAACGGATGGGATTGCCCGTAACCACCGTACGCGCTTGCGCCGGTAAATATTTTTTTGCTTCTTCGTAGGCCAAAAAAACGTATTCCGCCTCTTTGGCTAACATGCGCGTGGTCACTCCAGGGTAGCTGTTCTGCTCCTGAATGACGATGGGAATGCCCAATTTTTTAGCCGACTTCAACACCGGCCCCATCACGTAACCACCGGTTCCCAACACCACATGCGGCTTAAAACGACGCAATGCTTTTTTACTCAAAGCCAGACTGCGCCACAAATAATAAGGGAACAGCAAATTCTTTGCCGTCAGCTTGCGTTGGAAGCCGCGTACCGGCAAAAAGACGGGCGTATACCCTTCTTTGGGAAGAATGTTTTTCTCAATGCCCCTTTCGGTTCCAAAGAACAAAAGTTCGGCCCGCCATGCTTTTTCCATGGCCTTACCCAAATTCAACGCCGGAAACAGATGACCGCCCGTGCCCCCTCCGGCAATGGCCACGCGTATGTGTTCATGCCCGCTCATTCTGCCGAAATCACAATCTTTTTAGAAAGCAATTGTCTGGTTTGATTCTTATCGAGCAAATCATCCAGCTCACTGCCGGTATGCCGTGAGATATTCAACAAAATGCCGGTGGCTATGGAAAGGAACAGCAAACTGGAACCGCCATAGCTGAAAAACGGCATCGGCAAACCGGTGGTCGGTAATAATGCACTGACTACTCCGGCATTGATAAAGGCATAGAGCACAATGTTCAAAGTGATACCCAATGCCAAATAGCGCCCGAATTTATCGTGAACGCGACGCGTAATGGAAATGCCGCGGAAGAAAATCAATAAAAATAAAAGTAAAATAATCGTGCTGCCGATAAAACCGAATTCTTCACCCACAATGGAAAAAATGAAATCGGTGTGGGAATCCGGCAAAAATAAAAACTTTTGCACGCTTTGCCCTAGGCCGTGGCCTAAAATCCCGCCGCGTCCGATGCCGATCAGGGATTGTTTTAACTGGTATGCGGCATGAGCCGGATCGTGCAAAGCGACCCACCAATTATGCACCCTTCCCCATTGATACGGATTGCGAACCAAGGTAAACACCGCAAAAGGAACAGCGGCGAGCACAATGGCGGCTAGATGTTTTAACGGCACCGGGCTGACGTAAATCATCAAACCGACAATTATCAGAATCATCAGAGAGGTACTCAAATCGGGTTGCGGATAAACGAGCAATACCGTAAAACCGACAAGGGCGATTAAAGGCAGCAAACCTTTTTTCCAATCTTTCAAACGCGCTTCTTTGGCGCTTAAATAATAAGCCGTGTAAATGATGGCGCTTATTTTGGCAAACTCCGAAGGCTGGAAGCGCAAGAATCCCAAACGGTACCAACGGCGCGCACCGTGGGAATAGGTTCCTAAAGCAAACAACCCGACCAAAAGCACGATGCTTAAAAGCATCAGCAAAAGAGGCAAACTGTGACGCTTTAAAATTTTATAATCCATTTTGGAAAAGCCGACCATGAAAATCAACGAAATAGCTCCCCAGATAATTTGCTTCTGAAAAAAGAAGAGCATGTTATGATATTCGAAATTGGCAATCATGGAACTGGCGCTGAAAACCATGATCATGCCCATGAGCAGCAACAACGTTACCGCCGAAGCCAATATCCAATCAACACTGTTACGCTTCATTTTTGCCCTTTAGTTCGTTTACGATTTGTTTAAATTGCCGACCGCGATCCTCAAAATCCCTGAACATATCAAAGCTGGCGCAAGCCGGAGAAAGCAACACGACGTCACCGGGCTCCGCATGGCGGAAGGCCTGTTCCACCGCTTCGCGCAACGATCGGGCTTTGATGATCGGTTTAAGCCCCTGCCACG
>JALWEA010000395.1 GCA_027039465.1 Calditrichia bacterium
GAAACAAAAAAACCCTTTCCTCAGGAGAAAGGGCTTTTAAACAGTTCGTTTTCTTTGGTATTATCGAAACATGGCTTTAATAGCTCCCCAGGTTCGGTAAATATCGGAAATACTTGGGTGAACAATTAAAGATGTTTCGTCAAGCGGTTTTCCGTTTTTATCAACGGCACGTATTTTGTAAAAGAAAACGGAAATATCCTTGAACATGATATTTTTGTCTGTGAATTCGTATTGAGATCCCGCACCCTTGGGATTAAGGCGGGCCAATTCAATGTAATGTGCATCGTTTGTGGAACGCAAAACGGCGAAATAGGCAATGCCATCTTCATTCTGCGTAACCCAGGTAATCTTTACCTGATTCCTGCTGGGCACAGCCGAACATTCCACGAATACATTATCCGCAAAAACAAAGGAACCGACTAAAAGAAGGATGGCTATGGTTAATTTTAAACGACGCATATTACCGCAAACTTAATATTACATTGATATTTAAATATAAAATATTATTTTACAATGTCAAGATTTTTTTGATCTCAATCTTGCCTTCTCCGGGCAAGTTTTGGTCAATTAGAATTAAAGAATCCCGGGCATAACCCGCTTTTCGAATGGTAATGATCGAATCGGTTTCAATTTTCGCTTTTAAAGAATCCGCAAAGCCGAAAGACCGAACCGGTAAAAATGCCCCCTGCATCTTTCCCAAATCAATAAATCCTTTTACGTACAAATCCTGCTCAATGGGATTTTGCTGATTGGGAACTACGATGGTAATCCGCTGTGATTTTTTATCGACCTGCCAAACGGCGCCTTTAATTTTTTTACCATGATGGGATAAAACAACATTTAAGTCCGGTTTTACATACGTCAGTTCTCCTTGACTTAACGTTGTCTTCAAAATCAGATTGTCTCGATTCTCGATGGTTAAAATGGGTTTGTTGGCAGGCATTGTGTCATTCAAAGCAAAATAAATCGAGCGCACCACCCCGGACAACGGAGCCGTAATATCAATGGTTGAAAAATTGTTGTGCGGTTTTAACGGCCAAATACTCAAGATCAAATCTCCGGATTTAACCAAGTCGCCTTTTTCGACCAGCAAAGAAACAAGGCGCGAAGGCACCGGATTAAGAATGTCCACCTTTTTCCAGGCGACCAGTTTGCCCTGAATCGGGATTGTTACCTTCAACGTATCCCGAATCATGGAAACCGTTTGCCAGCTTTGCGTTTTCTGTCTGTTTGCCGAATCTTTGTTCCGGCAGCCAAGTAACAAAATTAAAAATGCCAGCCCAAAAACAAAGGATTTCATAATTCCCTTTTCTTCATTAACTTAGAAATGATACTTAATTTTACTGATCTTTGCAGAACATTTCCACATTTTCCCTGGGAAAGGTTGCTTTTGCGGGAATAAACTTCTATTTTCCGGCTTTTCATTAAAATGAAATCAGATAAAGGAGATATTCAATGGGAAATTACGATTTGGCCATTATCGGTTCGGGACCCGGCGGTTACGTGGCCGCCATTCGAGCCGCACAATTAAAAATGAAAACCGTTATTATTGAACGCGATCGCCTTGGAGGCGTGTGCCTGAACTGGGGCTGCATTCCAACCAAAGCATTGCTCAAAAGCGCCGAACTTTTGGATGAAATTACCCATGCCAAATCATTCGGCATTCAGGTTGATTCCGTACAGGCCGATTTTGCAGCGATTATTAAACGCAGTCGGCAGGTGGCGGATATGAATTCCAAAGGCGTTGATTTTTTAATGCGCAAGAACACAATTGATGTGCTTTACGGAACGGCGGCTTTCAAAGATGCCAAAACTCTGATTGTTACCGACGATCAAGGAAAGACTCAGACCGTGGTGGCCAAGAACATCATCATTGCCACCGGCGGGCGGCCCAAAAGCATTCCCGGTGTTACCATCGACGGTGAACGCATCATCAGCAGTAAAACAGCCATGTCTTTAAACGAGAAGCCGGAATCGCTGGCGATTATCGGCGCGGGCGCCATCGGAGTGGAATTCGCTTATTTTTACGCCACTCTCGGAACCAAAGTTACTCTGATCGAAATGCTCGATCACATTCTTCCTTTGGAAGATGAAGAGATGAGCCAGATTGTTGCCCGAAATTTTAAACGCAAAAAAATTACCATGCACACCTCGACCATGGTTACCAAAGTGGAGGTAAAGGACAACGGCGTTGAAGTTCACGTAAAAAAAGGAGACAAAGAAGACGTTGTAATCTCTGAAAAAGTTTTGATGGCGGTTGGCGTACAAGGCAATACGGACGGCCTTGGGTTGGAAAAAGCCGGGGTTAAACAAGAACGCAATTTCATCCCGGTAAATGAATGGTACGAAACCAACGTTTCCGGTGTTTACGCCATCGGCGATATTACCGGGCCTCCTTTATTGGCGCATGTAGCCTCGCACGAGGGTATTGTTTGCGTTGAAAAAATAGCCGGTTTAAATCCGCATCCGGTTGATTACAAAAGCATTCCGGCCTGTACCTATTGTCAGCCGCAGGTGGCCAGCATCGGTTTAACGGAAGCGCAGGCCAAGGCCGAAGGTTACGAATTAAAAATCGGACGTTTCCCTTACACTGCTTCCGGAAAAGCCCGCGCCATTGGTGCGCGCGACGGTTTGGTGAAATTAATTTTCGATGCCAAATACGGAGAGCTGTTGGGAGCGCACATTGTGGGCAGCGAGGCTACGGAATTGATCGGCGAATTGGGCATTGCCAAAACCCTGGAAGCTACGCCCGAGGCCATCTTCCAAACCGTTCATGCCCATCCAACGCTTTCGGAAATGATCATGGAAGCCGCAGGTGACGCAAACGGGCAAGCTATTCATATTTAGAAACCTTTGAAAAATAAATTGCGTTGTTTAACTCACCCCCTCATTCCCCCTCTCTTCTTCGAAACTGAGCTTTATACACACAAAGCACCGTGGGCTATGGGCCGTCTCGAGAAGAAGATGTGAAAATTACATACATCTCTGTCGCAGTATCAAGTCGTTGT
>JALWEA010000396.1:0-1982 GCA_027039465.1 Calditrichia bacterium
TTTAAATTCTATTTTTTACAAACTTTTTAACTTAATTTTTGCCTTAATTTGAAAAATTCTTATTTTCTATTCCAATGTAATAATGTGTTTAAAGTTTTTTGGTAAAGAAACCCAAAGCATCTTTTAGGAGGATTTAATGTTACGAAAAGTAAAATGGTTGCTGCCGTTGGTTTTCGCCATCATTTTTTGGCAATGTCAGGGATCGGGCAATAAGGGAACATTATCCGGTAAAATTATAGGTGCGGACGGCAAACCACCGGTTATTGCCCACGTTCATTTGGTCGAGGCAGGCGGCGATGTGTTTCATCCTTTCAAATCCGTTAAGGTGAATAAAGATGGTTCGTTCAGCATCACGCTGCCCAATCAAAAATATTTGGATTTGTACATTACCGCCGCTTTCCATCAGCAATTGGAAGTACCTTTGGCGCGCAAGAACGATCATCAATCCGTAAAAATAGATTTTCAGTTGGAAAGTTACAAATTCAAGAAACATTTCGATCAGGTCAAAATTACCGGTGACTGGAATGATTTCGCCTTCTCCACAGCCCAACCCATGCACAAGGAAAAAGACGGCACGTTTACCTTTCAGGTCAAGCCAAAGGCCGACACCGTAGCCTATCAACTCATCGGTTTATTGCAAAAAGAGGTGAGCGTCAACGGAACGCAATACGATTATCTGGTTTACGATCATGGCGGCGACTACAAATCCGTTTTAAAAAAGACCGACTCGGTCATGACCATTGTTTTCGATCCCAAAAAATTGCCGCGAATTTACAACGATGCTTTACCCAAAGTGCTGTTAAAATCCGGCAGTTTGCTTACGCAGGATTTTATGGATATTAAGTTGCTAATGGATCGTTATCTCTACAATTTTCAATTGGCTCGTTTGCAATATCGGCAAAAGTTCGGCACCGATCAGGGGTTTAAATTCGATTTTTCCGAATTGATTAAAGCTTTGGAGAAGAAAAAACAGGAAACGGCTTCAAAAGAGGTAAAAGATTACATCGATTTCCAGCGCGTTTTGTTGGCCGGTTACGGAGCGCAGGTAGACAAAGCCGTGTTTCAGGAATTGGCCAAAAACGTTCCCTTAACCGATCCCTTATGGTCGCTCAATCCGCAAATTATGCCCTTTGTTCTGGAAAAAGCTTACGGATCGAAAAAAGCGACGGAAATGATGGAAAAAGAATTCGACAAAATTCCGAGCAAAACGGCGCGCGCTTTTATTTTGGTACGTTCGGGTATGCAGGCCAAAATGCGGCACGATACAAAAAAACTAAGCGCCATTTACAATCAATTAAAAAGCGGTTACAACGATGTTTATTTTGTCAAATACTATCTAAAGATGTTGAATCCGGAAGCGCGCATTACCGTTGGCAAGCCCATTCCCGATTTTTCCTTTAAAGAAATGGACACGGGCAAGACCATTTCCAACAAAACATTAAAAGGTAAATTTTACATTATGGATTTTTGGGCGACCTGGTGCAAACCGTGTTTGGGCGAACTACCTGGCATGGAAAAGGCCTATCAAAAATACAAAGATAAAAACTTCACCATTCTCAGTCTCTCTTTTGATCGCTCGCCGGATGATGTACGTAAATTCCGGAAGGGAAAATTCAAAATGCCCTGGCACCACGTATTTTTGGACAAATCCATTCGCAATAAAGTGGGCGACGAATTTGAGGTCGGCGGTATTCCCAAACCGATTTTAGTAAGTCCGGAAGGCATTATCATTGCTCTGGAAGGTGAATTGCGCGGAGAACAGTTGGATCAAACCCTGCAGAAATATTTGGGGAAGTGACAAGCCGGCCTGTTTGTAATGGTGAAGTCGGAACTATGGCTGTCGCCACGGATTATTAATAAATTGACATAAGACCAGCTTTGTCATTCTGAGGCCGGGAACCATGGCTGGCGCCATGGATTATTAAGATAGTGACATGGATTAATTGGGAACTGGTACGGCAAGCGGACGTGATCTTTCACAT